>NZ_QGSW01000201.1:0-49342 GCF_003176715.1 Micromonospora sp. S4605 | reverse complement strand
CCAGGCCCCGGACGCCCACCCGGCTCCACCAACCGCAGGCCGGCGCCCCGCCACGACGTCGGCAAAACGATCAAACGTGACCGGAGCATCACCGCACGTAAACGGCGCACGGGTTAAACGACAAGCTCAGGCCCGGTCGGAGATCTGCTGGACGGCCCAGGCGTTGCCGTCCGGGTCGGTGAAGAAGACGAAGCCGACGTTGTCCAGCGGGTCCGGCATCGGGCGCGGGTTCTCGCCCAGCACCTGGATCTCGCTGACCTCGACGCCCCGCTCGACCAGCTGGGCCCGGGCCTTGTGCAGGTCGGGCACCACCAGTTGGAGGCCCTTCAGCGAGCCCGGTGGCATCTCCGGCACGGCGCCCTTGCCGATCACGATGGAGCAGCCGGAGCCGGGCGGGGTGAGCTGCACGATCCGCGCGTCGTCGCCGATTACCGTGTCGTGGTCGACGGCGAAGCCGAGCTGGTCGGCGTAGAACGCCTTGGCCCGGTCCACATCGGAGACCGGGACGATCACCACTTCCAGGGTCCAGTTCACGGTGCCTCTCCTAACCTCGTCGTCTCGTGCAGCAGCTCGGCGAGCCGCGCGAAGCTCTCACCGACGCCGCGGGTCATCGGGTAACGCAACACCCGGTCGC
The DNA here is from genome assembly GCF_003176715.1 of Micromonospora sp. S4605. Classification (NCBI taxonomy): domain Bacteria; kingdom Bacillati; phylum Actinomycetota; class Actinomycetes; order Micromonosporales; family Micromonosporaceae; genus Micromonospora; species Micromonospora sp. S4605. The sequence goes on along the minus strand of NZ_QGSW01000201.1, from coordinate 48,708 downwards.
GTCCTTCGGCGGTGGCGTACCGCAGGGTGGTGGTGACCGTGGTCCGCCCGACGAGTTCGGTGAACTCGTGGGTGACCAGGGTCTCGCCCGGGTAGGACTGGTCGTCGAAGAGCTCGGTGCAGACCAGCCGGTGTGGTGGCTCGACCGTGCGGTACACGCCGGCCTGGCCCATCCGCTCGCCGTCCGGGCCCTGGGAGACGTAGCGCCAGTGCCCGCCCACCCGCAGGTCCACCTCGCACTCGACCAGCCGCCAGCCGCGGGCGCCGTACCAGCGGACGAGCAGCTCCGGGCGGGTGAAGGCGGCGAACACCAGGTGCGCGGGCGCGTCGAAGAGCCGGCTCAGCACGATCTCCCGGTCGCCCGGGGTGGCGACCACCAGCGGGTCGGGGCCGGTCACCGGGCCGCGTCCCGTCGCCCCGCGGTCCGGTCGTCGGCCTGCAGCTCGTCGAGCAGGGCGTCCAGGCGCTGGTAGCTCTCCGCCCAGTAGTCGCGGTAGTTCGCCAGCCAGGCGCTGGCCTCCCGGAGCGGCCCGGCCACCAGCCGGCAGGGCCGCCGCTGGGCGTCCCGGCCCCGGCTGACCAGCCCGGCGCGCTCCAGCACCTTGAGGTGCTTGGAGATGGCCGGCTGGCTCATCGCGAAGGGCGCGGCCAGCTCGGTGACGGTGGCCTCGCCGGCCGCCAGCCGGGCGAGGATGGCCCGCCGGGTCGGGTCGGCCAGCGCGGCGAAGGTCGCGTCCAGATCGGTGGCCACCGTTCATAACCTCCTGGTTGTATAACCAGTTGGTTTGTACCGTGGATCCGGTGCCGGGTCAAGCACCCCGGACGCACCGTGGCCCCGGCGAACCGCCGGGGCCACGGTGCGGCAGGCGCCGTCAGCAGGCGTACGCCTCCAGGCGCTGGGCCCGCTCGGGGGCGCGCAGCTTCAGCAGGGTCACCTTCTCGATCTGCCGGATCCGCTCCCGGGACAGGCCGAACTCGCGCCCGACCTCGTCGAGGGTGCGCTGGCGGCCGTCGTCGAGGCCGAACCGGAGCCGGATCACCGCCTGCTCCCGCTGGGAGAGGGTGGCCAGCACGATGCTCACCTCGTTGCGCAGCTCGCCCTGCGCGGCCGCGTCGCCCGGCTCGGCGCCCGGGTCGACGGCGGCGACGAAGTCGCCGAGCGCGCTCTCACCGTCCTCACCGACCGCCTGGTCCAGGCTGACCGGCTCCCGGTCGTACGAGATCAGCTCGATCACCTGGAACTCCGGGATGTCCAGCGCCCGGGCGACCTCCGCGACGGTGGGCTCGCGGCCCAGCGTGACCGACAGCTCGCGGCGGGCCCGGACCATCCGGTTGACCTGCTCGACCATGTGCACCGGGATGCGGATGGTGCGGGCCTGGTCGGCCATGGCGCGGGTGATCGCCTGGCGGATCCACCAGGTGGCGTAGGTGGAGAACTTGTAGCCCTTGGTGTAGTCGAACTTCTCCACCGCGCGGATCAGGCCGAGGTTGCCCTCCTGGATCAGGTCGAGGAAGGCCATGCCGCGACCGGTGTACCGCTTGGCGATGCTGACCACCAGCCGCAGGTTCGCCTCGAGCAGGTGGTTCTTGGCGGCGTGGCCCTCCGCGGCGATCAGTTCCAGGTCGGCGCGCAGCTCGGCCGAGACCGGGGTGCAGGTGGCCAGCTTCTCCTCGGCGAAGAGCCCGGCCTCGATCCGCTTGGCCAGGTCGACCTCCTGCGCGGCGGTGAGCAGCTTGGTACGACCGATGCCGTTCAGGTACGCCCGGACCAGATCCGTGGAGACGCCGCGCTCGTCGGTGGCGTCCAGGTCGGTCAGGGTGTCGGTGCCGTGCTCGGCCTCGATGGTGCCGCGCACCCGGTGCTCCGTCATCTGCAGGGCCATCTCTTCTCCCCGTGTCCGCTTCGGTGCCGCTCGCCCGGCCCAGTGGTGCCGGTGTGACACACAGCTTGGCGGGCGGGGCGTGAAACGGGAGTGAGGCGATCGGGGAACCGACACCAATCTCGGCGCGACGGCGGATGCCGGGGTGTCGGCCGCCGGTGGTTGCCGGGCCCGGTTACCGTGCCAGCGGTCGGCCAGCGGGGTCGATCGCGCCGGCCGGCGCGGAACAGGCAACGGAGGGCGTCGTGGTCTTCAAACGGCTCATGCAGGCGATGGGTGTGGGTGGCCCGTCGGTGGAAACCGTGCTGGCGAACCCCAACTGCCGGCCCGGCGGCCAACTGGAGGGCACCGTCCACGTGGCCGGCGGCGACCACCAGGTCGACGTCAGCTACGTGGCGCTGGGCCTGGTCACCCGGGTCGAGGTGGAGAGCGGCGACAACGAGTACAACACCACCCAGGAGTTCCACCGGCAGCAGGTGACCGGCGCGTTCCGGCTGGAGCCGGGGCAGCGCTACGACATCCCGTTCCGCTTCGACGTGCCCTGGGAGACCCCGGTCACCGAGCTGTACGGGCAGCACCTGCACGGGATGACGATGGGGCTGCGTACCGAACTGGAGGTGGCCCGGGCGGTCGACAAGGGCGACCTGGACGCGGTCGCGGTGCACCCGCTGCCGGCCCAGGAGCGGCTGCTGGACGCACTGCTGCGGCTCGGCTTCCGGTTCGCCCGCGCCGATGTGGAGCGGGGCCACATCTACGGCGTACGGCAGACCCTGCCGTTCTACCAGGAGATCGAGTTCCACCCGGCGCCGCAGTACGCCCGCGCGATCAACCAGCTGGAGGTGACCTTCATCGCGGACCCGCGGCAGCTGCAGGTGGTGCTGGAGCTGGACAAGCGGGGTGGGCTGCTCACCGAGGGCCGCGACGCGTTCGGCCGGTTCACCGTCGACTACGCCACCATGGACCGCACCGACTGGGCCGCGCAGCTCGACGGCTGGCTGCGCCAGTCGCTGCAGCGCCGGGGCCTCTTCTTCTGACCGCACCGGACCGGGCCGGCCTGCCCGCTGGGCGCCGGCCGGTCAGGTCCAGCCGTGCCGCGCGGCGTGCCAGCCGAGCTGCATCCGGGTCTCCACGCCGGCCAGGTCCATCAGGTGGCGCAGCCGCCGTTGCAGCGTCCGCAACGACAGGTCGAGCTGGGCGGCGACCACCTGGTCGGTGAGCCCGGCCAGCAGCAGCGCCAGGATCCGCCGGTCCAGCTCGGTGGGGCCGGCCGCGCCGTCGCCGTCCGGGCGCTCGGTCAGGCCCTCGGCGGTCAGGTCGAGCGGGCGGGCGGTGCGCCACACGGTCTCGAACAGCGCGTCCATCGCCGCCAGCAGCCCGGTGCGGTGCAGCAGCACGGCACCGGGCTCGCCACCGGGTGTGGCGGTGAGCGGCACCAGGGCCAGGTCCGCGTCGGCCAGGATCAGCTTGATCGGCAACGAGTCGACCACCCGCACCTGCACCCCGTTGCGCAGCGACTCCAGGGTCTCGGCGACCACCCCGGGCTCGGCCAGCGTCGGGCGGTCCACCACCACCCGGAACCGCACCCCGTGGCCCACCGCCACCTCCTCGACCGCGTTGGTGCCCGGTGGTACGGCGAGGAAGGGCGCGGTGACGAAGCTGCGGACCTCCGTCCGGGCGGCGTGCTGCACCTGGGCGAACCGGTGGCGGACGGCGTCCAGCCCGGTGACCACCTCGATCAGCTCGTCGATGGCCCGGCCCGCGACCGCGCCCCGGTACTCCTCGGCCAACGTGACCAGCGCCAGCTCGGCGCTGCGCAGGGCGCTGCGCTGCTCGCTGATCAGCGCGCCGAGCGCGACCGCGGGTGGCGCCACCGAGTACGCCTCGTCCGGTCCGCACTTCACCAGGCCGGACGCGGTCAGGTGGGACAGCGCCGCGCCGACCGCCGCGACCGGCATCCGCAGGGCGTCGGCGAGCTCGGCCGGACCGGCCGACCCGCGCCGGACCAGCAGACCGTAGACCGCCTCGTCGTCCGGGTTCAGACCCAGCGCGCCCAGCATCGGTGGCTGCCTCCCTCCGGCGGTGACGGCACGGAGAGTATGGGCCACGCTGATGGATCTTGAACAGGGGGTGGGGGCCGGCGGAGCCCCGGGACGGTGCCGGTCCCGGGGCTCCGCCGGTCAGCTCAGCGCACGCCGTACGCCCGGATGAGCTCCTGCCGGATGGCGAAGCCGGCGTCGGTGCGGGCGGCGGCCCGTACCGAAACGAAGCCGCCGGGCTGCTTCGGCAGCTTCAGCGCGCCGGTCCACCGGTCGCCGGCGCCCCGGCTCAACGTCACCCGCTGCCAGCTGCCACCGTCGTCGTACGAGACCTCCAGCTCGACCGAGGTGACCGTGCCCGTGCCGGTGCCACCCGGCTGCGGTCCGGCCGTGACGCTGATCTGCTGGCTGGTGCCCGCCTTGAGGTCACCCCGCAGGTCCGTCTCCAGCGCGTAGTCGAGCTGGAGCAGCGCGAACGGCACGAACGTGTCCGCCTCGTTCGAGCTGGACACGAAGTCCCACTCGGTGTGCGTACGGGTGGACAGCCGCCACTGCTCGGCCGGCCGCGAGGCGTCCAGCACCAGGCGGTACGGCAGCGTGCCGGCGGGTACCTCGGTCCACTGCAGGTCGGAGTTGAAGGTGTTCTCGGCCAGCAGGGTGTCGCCCTGGTAGAGCTTCAGGTTGGTCGGCACCGACCCCCAGTCCAGGTTGCCGCCGTGCTCCAGGACGTCGTCCGACGGGCTCCAGGCCTGCACGTTGAGGGTCATGAAGTCCCGGTACCGGCTGTTGCGGACCGCGAACGCCCGGTTGAAGGCGGGCCGGACGGCGGGTGCGAACCAGTCCAGCCGGGTAGCGGTGCCCTTGGCGTACGTGTTCAGGTACGCGGTGTCGGTCCAGCTGCTCTGCTGGTGCACCTCGTGCCAGACCACGTCCGGCGTGACCCACTCGGTACGGGTGCCGGGGTGCCACTCGGACTCGGGGAAACCGAACGCCGGGCTGAAGGTCATGTCGTACCGGTAGCCGGCCCCCGCGGTGTCCCGCACGGCGTGGTACCGGGCGTCGAGCCGGGCCAGGTCCTGGTGGCCCGGGTGGTACGCGAGTGCCCGGTCCGGCACCTGGTCCGGGTAGACCCGGGTCAGGTCGTAGACGTAGCCGGCGTACGGCGTCCGGTCGACGGTCAGCTTGGGCGCCGCGCCGCCCCGGATCGCCGCGATCAGCCGCTGCCCGGCGTCCCGGTGCAGGGTGCCGACCGGGATCGGCGACTCGCCGACGTACTCGTTGAGGATGCCGGGCCCGTCGTTGACGACCAGCAGCAGCGCCGCCCCGGCCGCCACCGCGGCGGCGGCGCGCTCCGGCGGGGAGACCGCGTCGCTGCGGGTCACCACCGCGATCCGGCCCTTCGCGTCGACGCCGGCGTACTCGGCGGGGGCGCCGGTGCCGACGTGGACCGGGCGCAGCTTCCCGCTGCCCGCGGTGAGCGTGCTGCCCGGCTGCACGGTGGCGTCGAGCGGCGGCTCGCCGGGGGAGTGGAGGCTGAGCATCGGCTCGCCCTTGCGCCACCGGGTGGCCATGGTGAACGACCCCTGGCTGACCGGCTCGGTCGGCATGACATAGAGGTCGTCGTACCGCACCGGCAGCTGGTACGCCGCGCGGTAGGCGTCTCCGCCGGCGTACTCGACCAGGTAGTCGAGCCGGCGCTGCCGGTCCTCGGTGCGCTGCGGCGCGGTGGTGTCGAGCAGCCGGGCGCGGCTCGCGTCCAGTACCACCTCGGCCGCGCCGTCGAGCACCGTCTCCGGGTCGACCAGCAGGGCGAGGCCGAGCCGGTCGGGCCGCTCACCCGGGACGTCCAGCACGGTCTCGACGGTGTAGGTGCCCGGCGGCAGTCGCAGCGTCCGCTCGCCGTCGACGGCGTACCGCCACGGGTAGAACTCGCCGGCCTTCTTCAGCACCACCTGCGAGCTGGCGGGCTCGCCGTCCCGGCCGGTCAGCTTGATCGTCAGGTCGTACCGCTCGTCCTCCTTGAGCAGGGCGAGCGCGGTGCGGGTGACCGGCGTGCCGGTGGCCGCGTCGGTGCCGACCAGGTAGCCGGTGAGCTGGCCGTGGGCGTCGCCCCGCGGGTCGCCGGTCACCGCGACGTCGGCGCTGCCGCCAGCCGGCACGGTCACCGAGGTGGCGCCCAGGGTGAACGGGCCGGCGCCGGTGAGCGCGAGGTCCAGGGTGACGTCCGTCGGGCCGGAGTTGGTGAACGTCACGGGTCTGCTGACCGGCGCGTCGGTGGGCTCGTGCGGCCAGTCGAAGCTGCCGAAGAACGCCGAGCCGGTGGCCCGTACGGTGGCACGCACCGCCGCCGCCACGTCCAGCCGGCCACTGCCCACCTGGTACGGCTGGTAGCCGTCGGACAGGCCCTTGGCGCTGCTCATCAGCGCGTCCTTGAGCTGCGGGCCGGACCAGTCGGGGTGCCGCTGGGCGAGGATCGCCGCCGCCCCCGCCACGTGCGGCGCGGCCATCGAGGTGCCGTCCATGCTCTGGTACGCGCCCTCGCCGGGGGCCTGCCCGGAGCGGGCGGCCGTGATGGCGACGCCGGGCGCGGTGAGGTCCGGCTTCAGCGCGCCGGTGCGGGCCAGCGGGCCGGTGCTGGAGAACCAGGCCAGCTCGTCCTGCTTGACCACCGCGCCGACGGTCAGCGCGCTGGCCGAGGTGCCGGGCGAGCCGATGGTCTGCGGGCCGGAGTTGCCCGCGGCCACCACGAAGAGCGTGCCGTGCCGCGCGGTGAGGGTGTCCACCGCCGCCGTCATCGGGTCGGTGCCGTCGGTCCGCGACGCGTCGCCGAGACTCATGTTGACCACGTCGGCCCCGGACTCGGCCGCCCACTGCATGCCGGCGATGATCCACGAGTCCTGGCCATACCCGTCGTTGCCGAGCACCTTGCCGACGATCAGGTCGGCGCCGGGCGCGACGCCCTTGCGGTCGCCGCCGGAGGCCGCCCCGGTTCCCGCGATCGTCGAGGCGACGTGGGTGCCGTGGCCGTGCACGTCCGAGACGTCCTCGCCGGGCACGAAGCTGACCGCCTCGTCGACCTGGCCGGCCAGGTCGGGGTGGCCGGCGTCGATCCCGCTGTCCAGCACCGCGACGGTCACGCCGGCGCCGTCGTACCCGGCGGCCCACGCCTCGGGGGCGCCGACCTGCGGCACGCTCTCGGTCAGGCTGGCCGTCACCCGGCCGTCCAGCCAGAGCTTCGTCAGCCCGCCGCCGAGTGCCGAGCCGGACCGGGCCGCCGGCGTGGACGCGACCGCGGACCAGAGGGCGCGGGCCTGCTTCTTGTCGGCGGCCAGCGCGGCGCCGGTGACGCTGGGCAGGTCGCGGACGACCCTGGCGCCGCGCGGCGCGGCCGGGCGGCCCGCCCGGGCCTTGGCCGGGGGATAGGTGGCGATCAGCGGCAGCTCGGCCGTTCGGGCGTCGTCGTAGCCCATCTCGATCAGGTCGGTGACGTTGAACAGCCGCCGGTCGAGCCGGTCGCTGCCGAGCAGCGGCAGCGCCTCGTCGGGCAGCACGTACAGGTCGCCGCCGCTCTGCTGGATCCGTACCCCGCCGGTGGCGTGGTCGGGCCGGTCGACGTCGGCGGTGGCCTGGCCGTCGGCGAACGTGGTCACCGTGACCACGTCGCCGGTGACCAGCGTGACGGTGTGGGTGTCCCGGGTCGCGGCCGGGGCGGGCGGGGCCGGGTCGGCCGCGGTGGCCGGTGACTGGATCGCGGCGGCGCCGGCCGCGACCAGTCCGGCGGCGGCCGCGGCGGCGATCAGCCGCCGTCTCGTCCGGCCGGCGGTAAAGGGCTGTGAGGGCGATGGCATGCGACGGTTCTACCGCCGCCGCCCGGCCCGGTGAACAGCTGGCGGTGGCGGGGTCGCGCCACGGCGTCACTCCGCCACCGCCCTCGCGGTCCGCCCGGTCGGAGCCGGTCAGAGATCGAGCAGGATGGTGCGTGGCCCGACGTTGACGCTCTCCACCAGCATGTGCGCGCGGAACCGGCCCGTCTCGACCTTCGCCCCCCGGATGCGCAGCGCCTCGACGACCGCGGTCACCAGCGGTTCGGCGACCTCGGCCGGCGCCGCCGCGGTCCAGGTCGGACGGCGCCCCTTGCGGGCGTCGCCGTAGAGGGTGAACTGGCTGACCACCAGGATCGGCGCGCCGGTGTCGGCCGCCGACCGCTCGTCGTCGAGGATGCGCAGCTCGTGCACCTTGCGGGCCATCGTGCGCGCGGTCTCCACGGTGTCGGTATGGGTGACCCCGAGCAGCACGAGCAGTCCGTCGGAGATCGCGCCGACCAGCTCGCCGTCGACGGTCACGCCGGCCCGGCCGACGGTCTGCACCACCGCCCGCATCAGCCGGCCACCGGCTCGATGAAGCCCCGCTCGACCAGGTGCGCCACGATCGGCCCGGCCGCCTCGGCCAGCTCCTCGACGGCGACGTCGTGCGCGGCGGCGAGCAGGGCGAGCTGGTCGCGCAGCGGCAACCGCCCGTCGGCCCCGCCGACCAGGGCCAGCACCAGCGGGTCGATCTCCTCGGTCCAGCGCAGCCCGTGCGGCATGGCGAGCACCTGCCGATCCACCGCCCAGCCCTCGTCGCCCATGGTGGCCTCCTGGCGCAGCTGGAGCCCCTCGGCCGCCCGGTAGCGCTCGGCGAGCAGGCCGTCGGCGCCGCGGGTACGCAGCCAGTCCTGCCGGTCGAACCAGCCGGTGATCCGGTCGCCCATCGGCGCCTCCACCCGCTGGCGCAGCTCCTCGACCCGGATCACCGGGTCGTCGTGCCCGGCCCGGCGCAGCGACACGATGCCGAAGCCGATCGCCTCCACCTTGTGCGCGTCGAACCAGTCCAGCCAGTCGGCCATCCGGTGCGGGTCGGCGGCCTCGCCGACGTCGGTCAGCCACAGGTTGACGTACGCCATCGGGTCGGCCACCTCGCGCTGGATCACCCACGCGTCCAGGCCGGTGCCGGCGAACCAGCCGGTGACCCGCTCGGCCCAGTCCTCCCCGGTCACGTGCACCCAGTTCGCCAGGTACTGCATGGTGCCGCCCTCGGTGAGCAGGTCGGGCGCGGCGGCCGCCAACTCGGCCCCGATCGCGTCGCCCACCCGCCCGGAGTCCCGGTAGACGTGGGTGGTGGTGCCGGGACCGACCACGAACGGCGGGTTGCTCACCACCAGGTCGAACCGGCGCCCGGCCACCGGGGCGACCAGGTCGCCGCGGAGCAGTTCCCAGTCCTGCCCGTTGAGCGCGGCGGTGGTGGCGGCGAAGCGCAGGGCCCGCTCGGACACGTCGGTGGCGGTGACCCGCCGGGCGTGGGTGGACAGGTGCAGCGCCTGCACCCCGGAGCCGGTGCCCAGGTCGAGGGCGGTCTCCACCGGCCGCCGGACGGTGGCGCCGATCAGGGTCTGGGTCGCCCCGCCGATGCCGAGGACGTGTTCGGCGTGCAGTGGCCGACCCGGCCGGGCGCTGGCCGGCACGTCGGCGAGCACCCACCAGTCGTCGCCGTACGGTTCCAGGTCCAGGCCCATCCGGAGGCCGTCGCCGTGCCGCTCGACCAGGCCGCCGGCGAGCGCCTCCTCGATGGACAGGGGTGCCAGCGCGGCGGCCACCGCCGCCTCCGGCTCGGTCTGTTCGCAGATGAAGACCCGGATGAGGGTGCCGAGCGGATCGCGCTCCTCGGTGGCCCGTAGCGCGGCCCGGAAGTCGTTGCGGGCCACCCCGCCGGTGGCCTGCGGACCCAGCCGGGTGGCGATGCCGTTGGCGGTGAACCCGGCCCGGGTGAGCGCGGTCCGCAGCGCCGTCACCCCGGCGGGGGAGAGCAGCATGTCGTGTTCGTCCACGTCGCCATCCTGCCTCCTGCCGCCGCAGTGGGCGTCGCCACCCGCGACATCCGCGCCGGATGACCAAACCAATCGACAAACATCTCTATCATCATCATCGATGCAACGGCTACCATCTGCGGCACCAGTCGTCGAGGGTGCGCCCCGCGGCCCAGCAGGCACCGGCCGGGCGTACCGATGAGGAGGCACACGATGCCAGCAGGGTCCGTTCCGCGGCGGCGTCTGTTCCGGGCGCTCGCCGTCGCCGCCGGCATGGCCGCCGTCACCGCGGCCGCCACCCCCGCCCTGGCGGCGCCACCCACCGGGCAGATCCGGGGCGCCGCGTCCCCGACCGCGATCAGCGGGAGCTACCTGGTCGTCCTCCGGCCGGACGCGGCGGGCGCCGCGGGCACCGCCGCCGCCCGGGCCGCCGTGCCGGAGCGGGCCAGCGCGCTGACCAGGCGGTACGGCGGCAGCGTCGGCGACGTGTACAGCGCGGCCCTGACCGGCTTCAGCGCCCGGATGACCGCCACCCAGGCCGGCCGGCTCGCCGCCGACCCGGCGGTCGCCTACGTGGAGCAGGACCAGGTGCTCACCGTCCAGGCCACCCAGTCCAACCCGCCGTGGGGGCTGGACCGCATCGACCAGCGCAACCTGCCGTTGAGCCGCAGCTTCACCTACCCGAGCACCGCGTCGAACGTGCGGGCGTACATCATCGACACCGGCATCCGGACCACCCACTCGCAGTTCGGCGGCCGGGCCACCTGGGGCACCAACACGGTGGACAGCAACAACACCGACTGCAACGGCCACGGCACGCACGTCGCCGGCACGGTCGGCGGCTCCACCTACGGCGTCGCCAAGCAGGTGCGGCTGATCGCGGTCAAGGTGCTCAACTGCTCGGGCAGCGGCAGCACCACCAGCGTGGTGAACGGCGTCAACTGGGTGACCGCCAACGCGGTCAGGCCGGCGGTCGCCAACATGAGCCTCGGCGGCGGGGCCAGCAGCGCCATCGACAACGCGGTGGCCAACTCGATCAACTCGGGGGTGAGCTACGCGGTGGCGGCCGGCAACTCCAGCGCCAACGCCTGCAACTACTCGCCGGCCCGTACTCCGGCCGCGATCACCGTCGGCTCCACCACCAGCAGCGACGCCCGCTCGTCGTTCTCCAACTACGGCTCCTGCGTGGACGTCTTCGCCCCCGGCTCGGGCATCCTGTCGGCCTGGCGGACCAGCGACACCGCCAGCAACACGATCAGCGGCACCTCGATGGCCTCGCCGCACGTGGCGGGCGCGGCCGCCCTCGTGCTGTCGGCCAACCCGTCCTGGTCGCCGTCGCAGGTCAGCAGCTACCTGACCAGCAACGTCACCACCGGCAAGGTGACCAACCCCGGCTCCGGCTCGCCGAACCGGCTGCTGTTCGTGGTCAACTGACGTCGACCCGGCCCGGCGGACCGACCTGACCGGTCCGCCGGGCCGCGCCCGGGTGCCGGGCCGGCGCCGGCACGCGCTGGCGTGTCGGGCGTCCCGGCTGCACCCGGGCCGGTTCGTGCGGGACCATGACTGCCATGACGCTCGCGCTGCCCATCGACCCCGAGGCCAACCGGCTGCTGGCGCGCAGCCCGCTGGCCCTGCTCCTCGGCATGGTCCTCGACCAGCAGGTGCCGATGGAGAAGGCGTTCTCCTCGCCGTACGTGCTGACCCAGCGGCTCGGCCACGAGCCGGACGCCGCCGAACTCGCCGGGTACGACCCGGAGGCTCTGGTCGCCCTCTTCGCCCAGCCGCCCGCGCTGCACCGGTTCCCCAAGGCGATGGCCGCCCGGGTGCAGGAGGTGTGCCGGGTCCTCGTCGACCGGTACGACGGCGACGCCGCCCGGCTCTGGTCCGACGCCACCGACGGCCGGGAACTGCTGCGGCGGATCGCCGACCTGCCCGGCTTCGGCAAGCAGAAGGCGCAGATCTTCCTCGCCCTGCTCGGCAAGCGGTTCGACGTCACGCCGGAGGGCTGGCGGGAGGCCGCCGGCGGCTACGGCGACCCGGACGCCCACCGGTCGGTGGCGGACGTCGTCGACGCGGACTCGCTGCGCCGGGTGCGGGAGTACAAGCAGCAGATGAAGGCGGCGGCCAAGGCGAAGTCCGCGCAGGCCTGACGCAACCCCGACGTCGGCCCGGTCGTTGTAGGCAGGATGGCGACGGGCGACCGATGACGGACCGACGCGGTGCGCGACTGCTGCGTCCCGAGGTCAGCGCGACCCGGGCCACCTTCCTCGAACTCTTCTTCGACCTGGTCTTCGTCTTCGCGCTGACCCGGGTCTCGGTGCGCCTGATCGACATCGCTGGGGCGTCCGTCGTCGAGCTGGTGGCCGAGATCGGGCGAACCAGCGTGCTCTTCCTCGCCCTCTGGCTGCTCTGGTCGATCACCACCTGGGTCACCAGCCGGTACGAGCCCGAGCGCGGCGTGATCCAGTTCGTCGTGGTGGGGTCGATGTTCGGCGCGATGGTGATGGCGGTCGCGCTGCCCGGGGCGTTCGAGGACCGGGCCCTGCCGTTCGTGCTCGGCTACCTGGCGGCGATGATCGGCCGGCCGCTGGTCATCGCCGCCGCCCTGCACCGCCATCCGCGCCGCGCGGTCCCGCTGCGGGTCGCCGCCTGGGCGGCGGTCGGCGCCGTGCCGTGGCTGGCCGGGGCGTTCGCGCCGGAGCAGCTGCGCCTGCCGCTGTGGCTGCTCGCGGTGGCCGTCGACGGCACCGGGCTGCTGCTCGGCTGGCCGCTGCCCCGACTGGGCCCGGCACGCGCGTCCGGCTGGCTGATCGCCGGCGAGCACCTGGCCGACCGGTACCAGCAGATCTTCCTCATCTCGCTGGGGGAGACCATCCTGGTGATCGGCCTGACGTACAGCGGCGAGGCGTTCACCGCCGACCGGGCCGCCGCCTTCGCCGTCGCGTTCGTCACCACGGCGCTGCTCTGGCGGATCTACTTCCACCGGGCGGGTCACCTGCTCGCCGAGGCGTTGCGGGTGGCCCGGTCGGCCGGGCGGCTCGGCTCCTCGGTCGGCGCCACCCACCTGGTCATCGTGGTCGGGGTGCTGGCCACCGGCGTCGGCTACGAGCTGGTGATCCAGCACCCCTACGACCGGATCGACCCGGTCTGGCTGGCCTTCGTGGTCGGCGGCCCGGCGATCTTCCTGCTCGCCCGGGCTCGCTTCGAGTACGAGATCTTCGGCCGGGTGTCCTGGTCGCGGTGGGGCGGCCTGGCGGTACTGCTCCTGCTGACGCCGGCCCTCACCCGGGGCTCGCCGATGGTGGCGCTGGTGGCGGTCGCCGCCGTGCTGGCCGCGGTGGCCACCGCCGACACGTGGCGCAGCCGAGGTCGGGGCGCCGAGGTGCCCGCCTCACCGCTGCTGCACGGCGGGGAGCCGGGCGGCGACTTCCACCGGGCCCCCTGAGCGGGCCCGGGTCAGGCGGCCGTCGGGTGGGCCAGCGCGGCCAGCGCGCGCCGGACGTCGGCGAGCGAGACGGTGGCCGAGTCGTCGAGGTCGGCCAGCCCGGCCTCGATCCACTGCCGCATCAGCGTGGTGACGCCGATGCCCCGGGCGTCCGCGGCGGCGCGCACCCGCTCGTAGGTCTCCAGCGGCAACCGGACCGAGCGGCTCACCATCGGGGTGTCGGTGTCGGGGGTGGGCAGTTCCACCGGCGGGCTCTCGTCGATCAGCTCCGCGAGCCGGTCACCGCCGCTGTGGAACTGCTTGGTCGCGTCGTTACGGTGCATCGTCACCGCCTCCTCGTCGGTGGGACCTCCGCACTGCCTCGTCGTAGCGCTTGGCCTCGACGTCGCTCAGCTCCCGGGCGGAGAGGATGTCCCAGTCGTTGTCGGTGCCGTCGGCCTCGGCGAGCAGCACGGCCAGCCGGCGCCCCCGGCGGGCGGCGGCGTAGACGACCATCACGTCGTCGCCCAGGTGGCGGATGACCCGCCGGCTGCTGTGCAGCGCCTCCCAGACTTCCCCCGGCGTGACGTCGTAGACCCGCAGGTTGGCCAACGCCTCGTCGGTGAAGCTGAACCTGCTGCCCACGGGGCGAGCGTACCACGCACGTAACACGAAGCTCGATGCCCGGAATTTCGCTGATCACGGCCTCGGGGTGACAGGATGAGGCGTAACCCCCTCGAGGAGGTCCGTGGTGAAGCGTCAGGCGTACCAGCCGATCCTGATCACCGACGCCTCGCGCAGCCAGGACGACCAGCTCACCAGCCGGCAGAAGCGGTACGTGCTGATGATGGGCATCCGGGTGGCCTGCCTGATCGTCGGTGCGATCCTGGTCGGCGCGCAGGCCCCGTTGCTCTGGCTCTGGCTGCCGATGGTCGCACTGGGCATGGTGCTCATTCCGTGGCTGGCCGTGCTGCTGGCCAACGACCGGCCGCCGAAGGACGAGCACCGGCTGATGAACCGGTTCCAGGCCCGGCACCGGGACGAGACCCCGCCGATGAGCCTGACCGCCGAGGAACGGCCGCACAAGGTCATCGACGCCGAGCCCTGACCGGCCGACCGGCCACCCACCCGGCCGGCTCGGCTCGGGCGGGCGCCCCACCCCGCCGGCTCGGCTCAGCCCGGGCGGGCGGGCACCCCACCCGGCCGGCTCAGCTCAGCTCGGGCGGGCGCCGACCTGTGACACCGCCGACGCGCCGAGGTCACCGGCCCGGGCCAGCGCCGCCGCCGGTGCCGCCCCGGACAGCCAGGCGGAGAGCAGTCCCGCCGCGAACGCGTCCCCGGCACCGGTGACGTCCACCACCGCCACCCGACGGGCCGGCGACACCGTCACCGCCCCGTCCCGGTCCACCCAGACCGCCCCGGCCGCGCCCCGTTTCACCACCACCCGCCGGGCGGACGCCGTCAACGCCCGCCCCTGGGCGGCCGGGTCTAGCCCGCCGGCCAGCACGGTCGCCTCGTCCGCGTTGACCAACAGCAGGTCGACCTCCCGTACCCAGGTCAGGAAGGCCGCCGCGCCGACCCGCCGCAGTGGCGCGGCGGAGGCCGCGTCGACGCTGGTGGTGAGCCCACGCCCGCGGGCGGCGGCCAACGCGGCCAGGCCGGCCGGGCGGGACGCCGCGTCCAGCAGCGAATAGCCGGACAGGTGCAGGTGCGCCGCGTCCGGTGCGGCGGCCAGCGCCGCCTCGACGTGCTCCGGGGTCAGCCGCAGGTTCGCGCCCCGCTCGGTGATCATCGTGCGTTCGCCGTCGGTGGCCAGCACGATCACGGTGCCGGTGGGATGGTCCGGATGCCGGCTGACCGCGCAGTCGACCCCGGCGCGCGCCAGCTCGGCCACCCGGTCCCGCCCCTGGCTGTCGTCGCCGACCGCGCCGACCAGCGTCACCGGCACGCCCCGGGCGGCGAGCCAGGCCGCGGTGTTGGCGGCCTGCCCGCCACCGCTGAACCGGATCGCCGCCGGCGTGTCGGATCCGGTGGCCGGCGGACCGGCCAGCACCGCCACCACGTCGGTGATCAGGTCACCGACGACGAGGACGCGGCCTGCGGTCATGCGTCGGCGCGGCGGGCGGCCGCGGCGGCCGCGATCCGGGCGGCGAGGTCCGCGTTGCGCAGGATGATCCGGACGTTCACCGCCAGGCTCGCCCCCTCCGTCGCCGAGTGGAAGTGCGCCAGCAGGTAGGGCGTCACCGCCTTGCCGGTCACCCCGTCGCGCTCCAGCCGGGCCAGCCCCTCGGCGAGGGTGCGGTCGTGCAGGTCCGGGTCGAGCTGCTCGTCGGTCGGCAGCGGGTTGGCCACGATCAGGCCGCCGCGGTGGACCCCGTGCTGCTCGCGGGCGGCCAGCACGTCCGCCACCCGCTCCGGGCTGTCGACCGACCAGTCCAGGTCGAAGCCGCCGTCGGTGACGAAGAAGCCGGGGAACCGCCGGGTGCGGTAGCCGACCACGCCGACCCCGAGGGTCTCCAGCCGCTCCAGCGTGGCGCCCACGTCGAGGATCGACTTGACCCCGGCGCAGACCACCGCGATCGGCGTCCGGGCCAGGGTGACCAGGTCGGCCGACTCGTCGAAGGTCTGGGCCGCCTCCCGGTGCACCCCGCCGAGGCCACCGGTGGCGAACACCGCGATCCCGGCCGCCGCGGCCACCGCGCTGGTCGCGGCCACGGTGGTGGCACCGTCCGCGCAGGTGGCGGCGGCCACCGCCAGATCGCGTACGGAAAGCTTGGTCACGCCGTCGGCGGTGGCCAGCCGGGTCAGCTCCGCGTCGTCCAGGCCCACCACGAGCCGGCCGCTGACCATGCCGATGGTCGCGGGCACCGCCCCGGCGTCCCGGACCGCCTGCTCGATCTCCCGGGCCACCCGCAGGTTGTCCGGGCGGGGCAGCCCGTGCGAGACGATGGTGCTCTCCAGGGCGACGACGGGACGCCCGTCGCGCAGGGCGTCGGCCACCTCGGTGCCGTAACGGATGTGGAAGTTGTTCACAACAGCCACGGTACGGCCTGCGCCCCGGCCGGGCTGAGGTGGACCGGGCCGCGGTGACCTGCCAGACTTGCGGGTTGGAGGTGGAAAAGTGAGCACAGAGGTCCTCGAGCGTCCAGAGCTGAAGGACGCCGACACCGGTCCGGAGATGTTCCACTACGTCCGGAAGGAAAAGATTGCCGAAAGTGCCGTGATGGGCACTTTCGTCGTCGCGCTCTGCGGGGAGACCTTCCCGGTGACCAAGGCCGCCAAGCCCGGCTCGCCGGTCTGCCCGAAGTGCAAGGAGATCTACGACTCCTGGGCCGACTGATCGCGGGCGGCCCGTCCGGCCGCCCACGTAGCCTGCGGCGGTGACCACCTCCACCGCACTGCTCCTCGCCGATCTGACCGGGGTGGCCGTCTTCGCCGCCTCCGGTGCCTCTGCGGCGGTGGCCAAGCGGCTCGACCTCTTCGGCGTGGTCTTCGTCGGCTTCGTGGCGGCGCTCGGCGGCGGCATCTTCCGCGACCTCGCCATCGACGAGGTACCGCCGCTGGCCTTCGCCGACTGGCGCTACCCGGCCACCGCAGCGATCACCGCCGCCGCCGTGTTCTGGCTGCATCCCCAGCTCGCCCGGCTGCGCACCACCGTGCTGGTGCTGGACGCGGCCGGCCTCGGCCTGTTCACCGTCACCGGCACGCTGAAGGCCCTGGACGCCCAGGTGCCAGCGGTCGGCGCCTGCGTGATCGGCATGCTCACCGCGATCGGCGGCGGCCTCGGCCGGGACCTGCTCACCGCCGAGATCCCGGTGGTGCTGCGGCGGGAGATCTACGCGGTGGCCGCGCTCGTCGGCTCGGTGGCGGTGGCGATGCTGTACGCCCTGGGCCTGGCCGACGCCGGCTGGCTGATCGCCGCGGCGGTGCTGGTCTTCGGCATCCGCCTGGTGGCGCTGCGTCGGCGCTGGTCGGCCCCGGTGGCCACGCTGCGCCCGCCGCGCGGCCCGGGCCTCTGACCGTGCCCGTCGGGCCTGCTCGTGCGGCGCGAGGAGCCCGCTGCGGGGCGCTCCCGGCACCGGTGACCGGTGCGGTGGACACCGGGGTCACCGGTGGCTGAGCGGGCCACCGGTGGCGGCGGTCCCGGTGTGACCCGGGTGACCAGCGTGGCGTCCGCTGCGCCGGGTGGGGGCCGCTGGTTATGCTGAGTCGGCCTTCGCGGCATCTTCTGCGCGGAGGCGTTTTCATGGGCGGCGGTCCCCGTTGGCCCTCGGCCGGGGTCCGCCTGTGTGCGGTCGGAGAGGAGCGCTCGCGTGGCTGCCCGGTTGCCGGCGATCGAGACGTTTCCGGCACTACGCGCCTGGCAGCGCAAGGCGCTGGTGGAGTACCTGCGCCGCCGGAGCGAGGACTTCACAGCGGTCGCCACGCCCGGCGCCGGTAAGACCACCTTCGCCCTGCGGATCGCCGCCGAGCTGCTCGCCGACGGCACCGTCGAGGCGGTCACCGTGGTCGCCCCGACCGAGCACCTGAAGACCCAGTGGGCCGCCTCGGCCGCCCGGGTCGGCATCCAGCTCGACGCCGCGTTCCGCAACGCCGACCTGCACTCCTCGGCCGACTTCCACGGCGCGGTGGTCACCTACGCCCAGGTCGGCATGGCCCCGCAGGTGCACCGGCGGCGCACCATGACCCGGCGCACCCTGGTCATCCTCGACGAGATCCACCACGCCGGCGACTCCCGGTCCTGGGGCGACGGCGTGAAGGCGGCCTTCGAGCCGGCCGTCCGCCGGCTGATGCTCACCGGCACCCCGTTCCGCTCCGACGACAACCCGATCCCGTTCGTCAGCTACGAACGGGGCGACGACGGCCTGCTCCGGTCACGCGCCGACTCGGTCTACGGCTACTCCGACGCGCTGCGTGACGGCGTGGTCCGGCCGGTGCTCTTCCTCGCGTACTCGGGGGAGACGCGGTGGCGCACCAACGCCGGGGAGGAACTGGCCGCCCGGCTGGGCGAGCCGATGACCCAGGACCTGATCGCCCAGGCCTGGCGGACCGCCCTGGACCCGGCCGGTGACTGGATGCCGCAGGTGCTGCGGGCCGCCGACGCGCGGCTCACCGTGCTCCGCGAGGCCGGCATGAGCGACGCCGGCGGTCTGGTCATCGCCAGCGACCAGCAGGCCGCCCGCGCGTACGCCAAGCTGGTCGAGCAGGTGACCGGCGAGCGGGCGGCCGTGGTGCTCTCCGACGACGTCGGCGCCTCCGCGCGGATCGCCAGCTTCGCGGCGTCCGAGCAGCGCTGGCTGGTGGCGGTGCGGATGGTGTCCGAGGGGGTGGACATCCCCCGGCTGGCGGTCGGGGTCTACGCGACCAGCGCCAGCACGCCGCTCTACTTCGCCCAGGCGATCGGCCGGTTCGTCCGGGCCCGCCGGCCCGGCGAGACCGCCTCGGTCTTCCTGCCCAGCGTGCCGCACCTGCTCGGGTTGGCCAGCGAGATGGAGGCCGAGCGGGACCACGTGCTCGGCAAGCCGAAGGACCGCGAGGGCTTCGACGACGACCTGCTCGAACGCGCCCAGCGCGACGAGCAGGCCAGCGGCGAGCTGGAGAAGCGGTTCGCGGCGCTGTCCGCCACCGCCGAGCTCGATCAGGTGATCTTCGATGGCGCCTCGTTCGGCACCGCCGCGCAGGCCGGCACCCCGGAAGAGGAGGAGTACCTCGGCCTGCCCGGCCTGCTCTCCCCCGACCAGGTGGCCCTGCTGCTGAGTAAGCGGCAGGCCGAGCAGCTGGCCGCCCAGCGACGCAAGGCCGCCGCACGGTCGGCTGAGCCGGCCACCGACGCCGCGCAGCCGGCGGCGCCGATGAGCGCCGCCCAGCGCCGGGTGGCGCTGCGCCGGCAGTTGAACGCCCTGGTCGCCGCCCGCCACCACCGCACCGGCCAGCCGCACGGCAAGATCCACGCCGAGCTGCGCCGGCTCTGCGGCGGCCCGCCCAGCGCCCAGGCCACCATCGAGCAGCTGGAGGAACGCATCGCCACCGTCCAGACCCTCTGACCGGCCTCGGCCCGGCTGGCTCGTGCCCTCCGCCCGTCCCCCTCCCTGCATGATCGTCTCTGGGTGAGCAGGGCACCGGGTCTGACTCACTCCTGCCCAGCATCAGACGATCTTCCGGTTGATGGCGGGAGGTGCCGGGTGGGCGGTGCGGGGCGGTTGGTCACGCGGGTGGGCGCGTGCCATCAGGCGGTCCTGGCGGGCGAGTGCGGTGCTGGCGGGGCGAGTCGGTGCCGGCGGGGTGCGGACAGCAAAAAGCCGGCCGGAGGCACCCTGGGGGTGCCTCCGGCCGGCTATGTCGGGTAGCGGACTCAGTTCGCCATCAGATCCGCGCCACGCCAGCTGAACTCCGGGTCCGTCGCGTACCGCACGGTGATCTTCACGAGATCCTCCGCGTACTTGTTCGCGTGGTGCCCACAGAACACCAGCTCGCTCCCACCCGCCAGAGTGATCCGGAGCTTGCCGGCAGCATTGCAGCGGTCGCACCGTTCATCGGCGGCCGGGGGGCTCACCGTCTCGGGCGGCGGCGTGAGGGTCGGGGTCATCGCCTTCCTCCTCTGGTCGTCACCGATGAACAATCTCTTCGGTCGTTGCTCACCTATCGTGCAACACCCTTGTGGGGCCTTGCCTTCCCTGTGTGCCCGCGGGGGACGGAGGTCACACATGGCAGGGACAGTGTGCCGTGCACCAAGGGTGCCACGTCAACGATCACATTCGTGCAACCGAACGATCACCATCCGACGTTGCACGCCAAGTGGCCAAAACGACACACCGGGTTGACGATCGCGGATCAGTCGAGGTAGTCCCGGAGCACCTGGGACCGCGACGGGTGCCGCAGCTTGGACATCGTCTTGGACTCGATCTGCCGGATCCGCTCCCGGGTCACGCCGTAGACCTGGCCGATCTCGTCCAGGGTGCGCGGCTGGCCGTCGGTGAGGCCGAAGCGCAGGCGTACCACACCCGCCTCACGCTCGGAGAGCGTCTGCAGCACCTGCTGGAGCTGGTCCTGCAGCAGCGAGAACGAGACGGCGTCGACCGCGACCACGGCCTCCGAGTCCTCGATGAAGTCGCCGAGCTGGCTGTCACCCTCGTCACCGATGGTCTGGTCGAGCGAGATGGGCTCCCGGGCGTACTGCTGGATCTCCAGCACCTTCTCCGGTGTGATGTCCATCTCCTTGGCCAGCTCCTCCGGGGTGGGCTCGCGGCCCAGGTCCTGGAGCAGCTCACGCTGGATCCGGCCGAGCTTGTTGATCACCTCGACCATGTGCACCGGGATGCGGATGGTGCGGGCCTGGTCGGCCATGGCGCGGGTGATCGCCTGGCGGATCCACCAGGTGGCGTAGGTGGAGAACTTGTAGCCCTTGGTGTAGTCGAACTTCTCCACCGCGCGGATCAGGCCGAGGTTGCCCTCCTGGATCAGGTCGAGGAAGGCCATGCCGCGACCGGTGTACCGCTTGGCCAGGGAGACGACCAGTCGCAGGTTGGCCTCGAGCAGGTGGTTCTTGGCGCGCTCACCGTCGCGGGAGATCCAGAGCAGATCCCGCTGCATGTCGCGGGTGAGCTTCTCCTCGCCCTCGTCGGCCGCGCGCAGCCGCTCGGCGGCGTAGAGCCCGGCCTCGATCCGCTTGGCGAGCTCCACCTCCTGCTCGGCGTTGAGCAGCGGAACCTTGCCGATCTGCTTGAGGTACGCCCGGACGGAGTCGGCGGAGGCGGTCAGCTCGGCGTCGCGGCGGGCCTGCTTGAGGGCCTCGGACTCCTCGTCGTCCCACTCGAAGTCGTTGTCGCTAGCGGAGTTGGCCGCGTCGGTCTCGGCGGCCTGGGTCAGCTCGGCCGGCTCCTCGACCACCACGTCCTCGATCTCGGCGGCGAGTTCCTCCGGGTCGATCTCGCCCTCGGCGCCGTCGCCCTTGGCCTTTCCGGCGGCCTTGGTGGCCTTCGCCGGGCCGGTCGCGGCGGCCACCGTTGCCTTGGTGGCCCGGGTGGCCTTCTTGGCCGGCGCCGCGGCCTTGGCGGCCACCTCGGCGGTGGTGCCGGCGGCCTTGCGCGCGGTCGCCTTCCGCGGCGCGGGGGCGGGGGCCTCCTCCGCGGCGGGCGCCTGCTTCGGGGCCGGCGCGGCGGCCTTCTTGGTGGTCTTGGCGGTGGTGGCCCGGGACGCCGGCGTGGCCGAGCGGGCGGCGGCCACCCGACGGCGGGTGCTGGCCGAGCCGTCCACCACCACGGTCACTCCCGCCTCGGAGAGTGCCCGCAGGATCTTCTTGGCCTGGGCCGGAGTCACCTCGGCGGACTCGACGGTGCGCGCGAGCTGGGCCGACGTGAGCTGGCCGCCGGCGCTCTGCGCGTGGGCGATCAGGGTGTCGGTGAGCGAGCGAACGTCGGCGCCGGTCTGGCGGGGTTCTGTCACGAATGACCTTCCGGAGGCGAAGAGCGAGCACGGCCGGGTCGTCCGACGCAGAGCGGGGCACCGTGCCGAACGATGTGGTTGAGGAACCCCCGTGTCCCGGGCCGGCCGGTCGCTGGCGGTCCGTGGCGCGTGGGCAGGGGTGAATTGTAACGCCGTCTGCGGCGATCATCCTCCGCCGCACGGCGTGCCCCGTGGGGACCGCCGATTCGACGCAGATGTGGACTTTGTAAGGATGATACCCGCGCGGGATCCGGAACACCCCGGTCGTGCGGGAAGGGGACGGACGATGGACCGGACGGCGCCGGCGCCGCGGGAACTGCTGGAGATCGCGGTCGAGGTGGCCCGGGACGCGGCCGCGACGGCGTACCGGATGCGGGCCGAGGGCGTGTCGGTGGCGGCCACCAAGAGCACCGCCACCGACGTGGTGACCGCCGCGGACCGGGCGGTGGAGCGGCAGGTGATGGACGCGCTGCACCGGTTGCGTCCGGCGGACGCGGTGCTCGGCGAGGAGTACGGCGCGGGCGGGCCGGCCGGGCCGGGCGGGGTGCGCTGGATCCTCGACCCGATCGACGGCACTGTCAACTACCTCTACGGCCTGCCGCACTGCGCGGTCTCGCTCGCCGCCGAGGTGGACGGCCAGGTGGTCGCCGGGGTGGTGCGCAACGTCAGCACCGGCGAGGAGTGGACCGCCACCCTCGGCGGCGGGGCCTGGCGCGACGGCGAGCGGCTGCGCTGCTCCACCGAGACCGACCTCGGTCAGTCGCTGGTGGCCACCGGCTTCGGCTACGACCCGGGTCGCCGGGCGCACCAGGCCCGGGTGGTCGCCGAGCTGATCCCGCACGTCCGGGACATCCGCCGGCTGGGCGCCGCCGCGCTCGACCTCTGCCTGGCCGCCGAGGGCCGGGTGGACGCGTACTACGAGAAGGGGCTGGCCGCCTGGGACCTGGCCGCCGGCGGCCTGGTGGCCGGCGAGGCCGGGCTGCGGGTCGGCGGGCTGGGCGGGCTGCCACCGGGGCCGGACATGGTCATCGCGGCGCCACCGGCGCTGTTCGAGCCGCTGCACGCCCGGCTGGCCGACCTGGACGCCTCCGGCGGCCCCTGACCGGCCGGCACCTCTCAGCCGCGCTGCCGATGATCGTCTGTCGCTGAGCAGGGCAGGACGCCCGACCGGCGCCTGCCCAGCATCAGGCGATCTCCGGACGCGTCACTTCTCGACCGGGGCCGGGCAGGACTCGGGCGGCGCGTTCGGGGAGCCCAGGTCACCGAGGGACTGGTTGACCTCGGTGGTGGTGGCCAACTGCTGGAAGGAGTTGCCCAGCACCACGTCGACCACGTCGTCGGTGCGCTTCGGGTCGTACACCAGCTCCGCGTTGTCCAGGAAGTAAGCCCGCAGCAGGTGTGCCGAGCCAACCGCCTTCGGGCCGTACCGGAGCACCGCGATCTCGTCGGACTTCTTCTTCTCGTCGCCGGTCTTCTGCACCTGGAACTTCCGGTTGCGGAAGTCGTCGGCGATCTGGGCGGCCAGGCCGTTCCGGTCCGTTGTCGCGTTCAGCACATTGATCTTGACGTCCTTGGGCTCGCGCAGGGTCACGTCGGCCAACGGCCAGCCCTCCGGGCAGCCCTCGGCGAGGCCGGCGGTGCCCTGGGTGTCGCGGACCAGCGCGACGACCACGAAGACCAGGGCGAGCACCCCCAGCAGGCCGACGACAACGAGTGCTCGCACTCGCGCAAAGCTCATCAGGGCGCTCCCGGACAGTGATGGGTGGCGGCGGCCGCCGGCGGTCGGACCGCCCCGCCGGCCGTCGAGTACGCCGCTGAGGTTAACGGTTGTCCGACCGTCGCGTGGAAACAGCCGGACATGCCGGCGCGCCATCCCGGAA
The DNA here is from genome assembly GCF_003176715.1 of Micromonospora sp. S4605. NCBI lineage: Bacteria > Bacillati > Actinomycetota > Actinomycetes > Micromonosporales > Micromonosporaceae > Micromonospora > Micromonospora sp. S4605. The sequence continues at coordinate 25,205 of NZ_QGSW01000201.1, read as the reverse complement.
CCGGGTACTACTACCCCTATCTTCGTGTCGCCTGAGTCACATTGGGAACAACTTCGCGTGCGGGGGCGTACATCTCAGCCACGAGGGCGGTATACATGCCTCGCCCAAAGGGGGGGTATGGTTCCGCGCTCGCTGGGGGAGTTCTCTGGCGGCGACGGCCCGTACGGTCAGCCAGGTCGGGTGACCGACAAAAGTGGTGGCCGGCCAGCGGAACCGAAACAGCGTCGTCCGGCGTTACAACCGGAAGCGACAACATCGATATGGGAGAGTGAAACCGATGGCCACCGACTACGACGCCCCGCGTCGCGACGAGGTCGACCTCGGCGAGGACAGCCTGGAAGAGCTCAAGGCCCGGCGCGTCGACTCACAGTCGGGCGCCGTGGACGTTGACGAGGCCGAGGTGGCCGAGAGCTTCGAGCTGCCCGGCGCCGACCTGGCCGACGAGGAGCTCACGGTCAAGGTGCTGCCGATGCAGCAGGACGAGTTCCGCTGCGCTCGCTGCTTCCTGGTGCACCACCGCAGCCAGCTGGCGGTCGAGCGGAACGGCGAGCTGATCTGCCGCGAGTGCGTCTGATCCGGGCAGGCTCCACCAGCGGCGGCTCCCGGACGGGGCCGCCGCTGTCCGAGTTCGCCGTTGTCTCCGGCCGCCGCTGTACCGGTCGCCGTGCGGCGGGCCGGGGTAACTGCTTGACTCGGAACGGGTAGCCAGCACGGCGGCGGCCGATCCATCCGGGAGGTTGGTTCGATGAGCGAGCGCGGCGCGGACGAGGCGGGCGTGGGCGAGCGGGGGGCGGGCGACGAGCTGGGGGCGACGGTCGCCGCGCTGACCGCCGACGAGATCGAGCCGGCCCGGCGCCGGCAACTGCTCACCCGGCTCGTCGGGCAGGCCCGGGCGCGCGGGCTCGGCGACCTGTTCAAGCCCCGCGCGGCCGTCCGCTGGATGGTCGACACGGTCGCCGAGATCGCTCCGCACGTGCCGGTGCGCGACCTGGCCACCCTGCGCCGGCACTTTCCCGGGCTGGACGACGACGCGCTCGCCGACCGGCTGGTCCGTAACGCCGCCCGGGCGACGGCCGGGGTGGGTGCGGCCGGCGGTGGCGTCGCCGCCGTGGAGTGGGCGGTCACCCCGACCCTGCTCTCCGCGCCGGTGCTGCTGGCCGCCGAGACGGTCGCCGTGGTGGCGATCGAACTGAAACTGGTCGGCGAGCTGCACGAGGTCTACGGCGTACCGCTGCCCGTCGGCGGCACCCCGCGCGCCGTTGCGCTGGTGCACTCCTGGGCCAGCCAGCGCGGGATCAACCCGATGATCCCCGGCGCCGGGGTGGGGGCGGTGCTCGGCACCGCGGCCCGCCGGGAACTGCGGGAGACCCTGCTGCGGCGCTTCGGGCGCAACCTGACCACGCTCGGGCCGTTCCTCACCGGGGCGGCGGTCGCCAGCTACCTCAACCGGCGGGCCACCCGCGGGCTGGCCGACCAGGTCCGTGCCGACCTGCACCGCAAGCGCCGCGCGCTGCCGGGCGCCCCGCCGGCGCTGCCCGGCGCGTCCGCCGCCAGCTGAGCGGCGGCCGTCAGCCGGCGTCGCGGGCGGCCAGGATCGCCTCGGCCAGCTCGACCGGGCGGCGGCTGCTCACCACCCAGAACGGGGTCGGGTCGGCCGGGTCGTCCAGCACCACCTGCACCGCGCCGCTGACCCACGGCCGCTGCACCACGAACGCCAGCGGATCCGCGCCGACCCCGAGCACCTCACGCCGTCCGGCGGCGTCCAGCGGGATCGCGTCGGCCACGAACCGCACCGGCAGCCGGGCGTCGTCCACCCGCAGCTCGCCGTCGCGGACCGCGACCCGGACCCGACCGAGCCAGGCCAGGCCGAGCACGGTCGCCGGCGGCAGCACCGCGAACGGCAGCCACGCGCGGACCCCGGAGTAGCCCATCCAGAGCTCGGCGGCGAGCAGGACGGCCGCGGCCACCCCGGCCAGCCAGAGCCACCAGGGCAGGCCGAGCCGCTCGGAGTGCCCGGCGGGGGGTGCCGCGACGGGCGACACCGGCGGCGTCGGCGACGGCGAGGATGGCGACAGGCTCACAGTCCGAGGGTACGGCGCACAACCGCCCGGGTACCCGGCAGGATGGCAGGGTCACCCCGTGAACCGGACGGAAGAGGGGAACCGTGACCGACGTTGTACCCGTGCCCGTACGGCAGCTCGACCCGGAGCTGCCGCTGCCGGCGTACGCCCATCCCGGTGACGCCGGGGCCGACCTGGTGGCCGCCGCGGACGTCGAGCTGCCACCCGGCGGTCGGGCCCTGGTCCCGACCGGTCTGGCGATCGCCCTGCCCGAGGGGTACGTGGGCCTGGTCCACCCCCGGTCAGGGCTGGCGGCCAGGCTCGGCGTGACCGTGCTCAACGCGCCCGGTACGGTCGACGCCGGCTACCGGGGTGAGATCCTGGTCAACCTGATCAACCATGATCGGGACGTGCCGGCGAAGATCTCCCGTGGCGACCGGATCGCCCAACTCGTCATCCAGCGGGTGGAACGGGCGGTCTTTCAGCCGGTGGTCGAGCTGCCCGCGTCCCCGCGCGGTGCCGGCGGGCACGGCTCCACCGGCGGGCACGCCGGGCTGGTGCCGCCCGCGCCGCGCGCCGACGGGGCGGACGGGCGGACGGAAGAGGTGGCAGGGTGAGTGCGAACAGCGGAGGGTTGGCGCAGTGATCTTCTCCCGTAAGCGGGCCGACGCCGGGCGGCGTGGCCGCGACGAGCGGACCACCGAGGTCCTCGACAGTCACGACGGCGAGCAGACCCCGGCGGCCCCGGCCCGCGGCCCGTACGACGTCGGCGAGGCGCCCGCCGGTGTGCAGCGGCTCGACCTGGGCAGCCTGCAGATCCCGGCGGTGCCCGAGGTGGAGGTGCGGGTGCAGGCCGACCCGCAGGGCGTGATCCAGCAGGTGGTGCTGGTGCACGGCCAGAACGCGCTCCAGCTCGGCGTCTTCGCCGCACCCCGCTCCGAGGGCATCTGGGACGAGGTGCGTGAGGAGATCCGCCAGTCGCTGTTCAACGACGGCGCCGCCGCCCAGGAGGTCGACGGGGAGTACGGCACCGAGCTGCGCGCCCGGGTCCGCACCCCGGACGGCATGACCGACCTGCGGTTCGTCGGCATCGACGGGCCGCGCTGGATGGTCCGCGGCGTCTACCAGGGCCCGGCGGCCGTCGACCCGGCCGCGGCCGGGCCGCTGGCGCAGTGCCTCGACGGGCTGGTGGTCGACCGGGGCCAGGAGGCGAAGCCGGTGCGCGAGCCGCTGCCGCTGCGGCTGCCCCGCGACGTCGCCGACCAGGCTGGTCCGGCCGGCGCCGGGGAAGCCGACGCCGGCGCGGCGGCCGGCCGGCCCGCCCCGGAGCCCCGCGAGGCCTGACCGCCGTTTCGCCGGCCCGCCGGGACCGGCCCGCTCGGCGTACGCTGGCGGAACGGTCCCGGCGCCGCCGGGCTCGGGCAGTGCCGGCGCGGGCCGGCCGGCGTGGAAGGGTGACGCGGAGGTCATGACGACCGACGAGGACCGGAGGCCGCTGCGGCGGATGCTGCGCCGGCTCACGGCCAGCGAGGCCGAGATCGAGGCGCAGGAGCTGCAGAAGGAGAGCGCCGAGCACGGCGGGGTGCCGGCCCGGCAGTGCCACCGGGGCCAGGTGGTGTCGGTCTCCGGGCGGCTGCGCACAGTGGTCTACACCCCGCGCACCAACCTGCCCACCCTGGAGGCGGACCTCTACGACGGCAGCGACGTGGTGACGCTGGTCTGGCTGGGCCGGCGGCACATCGCCGGGATCGAGCCCGGCCGGCACCTCACCGCGCGCGGGCGGGTGGCCGTCCGGGACGACCGGAAGGTCATCTACAACCCGTACTACGAGCTGGAGTCGCCGAAGTGACGACGGGACAGCACCGGGCGGCGGAGCCGGACACCGGGCCGGAGGAGGAGCGGCTGCCCACCATCGCCGAACAGATGGCCGACCAGCTCGGCGGCTGGCGGGGGCTGGTGGAGTCGAGCATCCCGGTGGTCGTGTTCGTGGTGGCCAACATCCTCGGCGAGCTGCGCCCCGCGGTGATCGCCTCGGTGGCGGTGGCGCTGGCGATCGCGGTGCTGCGGCTGGCCCAGCGCCGGCCCGTCCGGCACGCGGTCAACGGGCTGTTCGGCATCGCCATCGGCGCGGCGATCGCCTGGCGCACCGGCGACGAGCGGGACTTCTACCTCCCCGGCATCCTCTACGGCATCGGCTACGGGCTGGCGCTGCTGCTCTCGGCGGCGATCCGGCAGCCCCTGGTGGGGTGGATCTGGTCGGTGTTGGTGGCCAAGGGCCGGTCGGAGTGGCGCGACGACCCCCGCCTGGTGAAGACCTTCACCGGGCTGACCGTGCTCTGGGGCGTGGTCTGGCTGGCCAAGGTGGGCGTGCAGGCCGGGCTCTACCTCGCCCAGCAGGACACCGCGCTGGGCGTGGCCCGGCTGGCGCTGGGCTACCCGCCGTACGCGCTGCTGCTGCTGATCACCGTCTGGACCGTCCGCCGGGTGACCCGGGAGAACCGCCCGGCGCCGCTGGCCGGCGGCTGAGCCACCCGCCGGGCTCGGGCGAGCCGCCCCGGCGGGGTCAGCGCGCCTCGCGGGTCCGCTCGACGCTGTCCGGCCCGAGCACCACGGCCCGTACCGCGTCCTCCACCTCGGCGGTGCAGACGAAGATCAGTTCGTCGCCGGCCTCCAGCGGGTCGTCCGGGCTGGGCACCAGCACCCGCTTGCCCCGCAGGATCGCCACCAGCGCGGAGTCGCGGGGCAGCGGCACCGCGTGCAGCGGCTGCCCGACGTACGGGGCGGTCGTCGGCAGGGTGATCTCGACCAGGTTCGCCTCGCCCTGCCGGAAGGTCATCAGCCGGACCAGGTCGCCGACCGTGACCGCCTCCTCGACCAGGGCGGCCATCACCCGGGGCTTGCTCACCGCGACGTCGACGCCCCACTGCTCGGTGAAGAGCCACTCGTTCTCGGCCCGGTTCACCCGGGCGACCACCCGGGGCACCGCGAACTCGGTCTTGGCCAGCAGCGACACCACCAGGTTGACCTTGTCGTCGCCGGTGGCCGCGACGACCACGTCGCAGCCGGCCACGTTGGCCTCCTCCAGGCTGGTCAGCTCGCACGCGTCGGCCAGCACCCACTCCGCGGCCGGCACCCGGTCGGGCCGCAGCATCTTGGGCTGGCGCTCGATGAGCATCACCTGGTGGCCGTTGTCGATCAGCTCCTGGGCGATGGAACGGCCCACGTTGCCGGCGCCGGCGATGGCGATCCGCATGCTCAGTGCACTCCTTCCGGCGGCGCCGCCGCCACCGACGTGACCGTCGCCACGATGTCGTCGGTGACCAGCATGAAGACCTGGTCACCCTCCTGCACGACGCTGGAGGTGGTGGGCAGCGTCCCGATGCCGAAGCGGCTCAGGTAGGCCACCCGGGCCCCGGTCGCCTCCTCCAGGGCGCGCACCGGCCGGCCGATCCAGTCCTTGTGCGTCGGCACCTCGACGATCGACACGGTGCTGGTCGGGTCGCGGAAGATCTCCACGTTGCCCTCCGGCACCAGGTGCCGCAGCATCCGGTCGGCGGTCCACCGGACGGTGGCCACGGTGGGGATGCCCAGGCGCTCGTAGACCTGCGCGCGGCGCTGGTCGTAGATCCGCGCGGCGACCCGGGACACCCCGAACGTCTCCCGGGCCAGTCGGGCCGAGATGATGTTGGAGTTGTCGCCGCTGGAGACCGCGGCGAAGGCGTCCGCCCGCTCGATGCCGGCCTGGCGGAGCACCTCGCCGTCGAAGCCGGCGCCGGTGACCGTGATCCCGGCGAAGTCCGGGCCGAGCCGGCGGAAGGCGTCGGCGTCCTGGTCGATGACCGCCACCGAGTGCCCCCGGGACTCCAGGCTGTGGGCGAGGGTCGAGCCGACCCGGCCACACCCCATGATCACGACGTGCACGCTGCCCTCCCAAGGTGCCACCCGCCCCGCCGGATCGGGCGTGTGTCTGCGAGCCTGCCACGTTCCCGGCAGGGGCGGGCACCGACGGTACTCCGCCGGGGCCGCCGGGGATGATCGACCACCCCCACGGTCCCGGACGGCGGGTCGTACGCTTGGCGGTTGTGGCCAGTCCCACCTCGCTGCTGAAGCGGCTGCTCGTCGGTCGACCGTTCCGGTCCGACCGGCTCCAGCACACCCTCCTGCCCAAGCGCATCGCGCTGCCCGTCTTCGCCTCGGACGCGCTCTCCAGCGTCGCGTACGCGCCGGACGAGATCCTGCTGACCCTCTCCATCGCGGGCGCGTCGGCGTACCTCTTCTCGCCGTGGATCGCCCTCGCCGTGGTGGTGGTGATGCTCACCGTGGTGGCGAGTTACCGGCAGAACGTGCACGCCTACCCCTCCGGGGGCGGCGACTACGAGGTGGCCACGGTGAACCTGGGGCCACGCGCCGGAGTGGCGGTGGCCAGCGCGCTGCTGGTCGACTACGTGCTGACGGTCGCGGTGTCGGTCTCCTCCGGGGTGGCCAACCTCGGTTCCGTGGTGCCGTTCGTGGCCACCCACAAGGTGCTCATCGCGGTCATCGCGGTGGTGCTGCTGACCGCGGTGAACCTGCGCGGGCTGCGCGAGTCCGGCACGGCCTTCGCGATCCCTACCTACGGCTTCGTCATCGTGATCGGCGGGATGCTGCTCACCGGCCTGATCCGGATCTTCGTGCTCGGTGACGACCTGCGCGCCCCCAGCGCCGACCTGGTGATCCAGGCCGAGCACAGCGTGACCGGCTTCGCCCTGGTCTTCCTGCTGCTGCGCACCTTCTCCTCGGGGTGCGCGGCGCTCACCGGGGTGGAGGCGATCTCCAACGGGGTGCCCGCGTTCAAGGCCCCGAAGAGCCGCAACGCGGCCACCACGCTGCTGCTGCTCGGCACCATCGCGGTGGCGATGCTGATCGGCATCATCTGGCTGTCCCGGCTCACCGGGCTGCAGTTCGTCGAGGACCCGGCCCTGCAGATCGTCGCCGGCCCCGACGGGTACGTGCAGAAGACGGTCACCACCCAGCTCGGCGAGACGGTCTTCGGCTCCGGCTCGGTGCTGCTCTACGTGGTCGCCGGGGCCACCGCGCTGATCCTCTTCCTGGCCGCGAACACCGCGTTCAACGGCTTCCCGGTGCTCGGCTCGATCCTCGCCCAGGACCGCTACCTGCCCCGCCAGCTGCACACCCGGGGCGACCGGCTGGCCTTCTCCAACGGCATCGTGTTCCTGGCGGTCTTCGCGATCGTGCTGATCGTCGGCTTCCAGGCCGAGGTGACCAGGCTCATCCAGCTCTACATCGTCGGGGTGTTCGTCTCGTTCACCCTCTCCCAGGCCGGCATGATCCGGCACTGGAACCGGCACCTGAAGACCGAGCGGGACCCGCAGGCCCGGCGGCGGATGCTCCGCTCCCGGGCGATCAACACCTTCGGCATGGCGATGACCGGCGCCGTGCTGGTCGTCGTACTGGTCACCAAGTTCCTGCTCGGCGCGTGGATCGCGATCGCCGCGATGGCGGTGATCTACCTGCTGATGCTGGCCATCCGCCGGCACTACGACCGGGTCGCGGCCGAGCTGACCCCGCCGGACGGCGGCCGGGCCGTGCTGCCCGCCCGCAACCACGCCGTGGTGCTGGTCAGCAAGCTGCACCAGCCGACGCTGCGGGCCATCGCGTACGCCCGGGCCACCCGGCCGGACACGCTGACCGCGGTGACCGTCAACGTCGACGACAAGGACACCCGGAACCTGCAGGGGGAGTGGGAACGGCGGGAGCTGCCGGTGCCGCTGACCGTGATCGACTCGCCGTACCGGGAGATCACCCGGCCGATCCTCAACTACGTGGCCGGCGTCCGCCGGGAGTCCCCGCGCGACGTGGTCACCGTCTTCATCCCGGAGTACGTGGTCGGCCGTTGGTGGGAGAACCTGCTGCACAACCAGAGCGCGCTGCGGCTCAAGGGCCGGCTGCTCTTCGAGCCGGGGGTGATGGTGACCAGCGTGCCGTGGCAGCTCGAGTCGACCGCCAGCAAGAACCTGGACCGGTTCGACGCCACGCTCACCCGCGGCCCGGCCCGGGGCCCGCGGGTGGTGCCGCGCAGCACCCTGCCGCCGGCCGTGCCGCCGCTCGGCGTCGACGAGCCCGGGGAGGGCGGCCGGACCGCCGGGGCCAACCGTGACTGAGCCGGGGCGGGGCCTGGAGGAGGCCGAGCGGGTCGAGCTGACCGTGGGGGCGGTCGCCCCCGGCGGGCACTGCGTGGCCCGGGTGGACGGCCAGGTGGTCTTCGTGCGGCACGCGCTCCCCGACGAGCGGGTGGTCGCCGAGGTCACCGAGGTGCACAAGGGCTTCGTCCGGGCCGACGCGGTGACCGTGCTGGCCGCCGCGCCGGAGCGGGTCGAGCCGCCCTGCCCGTACGCGAAGCCGGGCCGCTGCGGCGGCTGCGACCTGCAGCACGTCGCCCCCGCCGCGCAGCTGGAGTGGAAGGCCGCGGTGGTGCGCGAGCAGCTCACCCGCCTCGGTGGGCTGACCCCGGACGAGCTGGACCGGCTGGGCGTACGGGTCGAGGCGCTGCCCGGCGGCCCGCTGGGCTGGCGCTCCCGGGTGCGCTACGCGGTGGACGCGGCCGGCCGGGCCGGCCTGCTCAAGCACCGCTCCCACGAGGTGGTGCCGATCGACCGCTGCCTGATCGCCCACCCGGCGATCCAGCAGCTGCCGGTGCTCAGCCCGAGCGGGGCGCGCTGGCCGGAGGGGGACGCGGTCGACACCGTCGCCTCCACCGGTGGCGACGTCACCGTCTCCACCGTCGCCGAGGGGGTCGCCACGCCGGTCGACGGGCCGGCCGAGGTGCGCGAGGTGGCCGCCGGCCGGGAGTGGACGCTGCCCGCGTCCGCCTTCTGGCAGGTGCACCCGGCCGCGGCGGACACCCTGGTCGGCGCGGTGCTGGCGGCGGTAGAGCCGCGCCCGGGCGAGTCGGCCTGGGACCTCTACGGCGGGGCCGGGCTGTTCGCCGCGGCGCTGGCCGACCGGGTCGGCCCCGGTGGGCGGGTCACCCTGGTCGAGTCGGCCGCGCAGGGCGTGGCCGCGGCCCGGCGGAACCTGCGCGACCTGCGCCAGGTGGAGGTGGTGGCGGCCCGGGTGGAGACCGCGCTGGCCCGCCGTCGGATCACCGGCCCGGTCGACGTGGTGGTGCTCGACCCGCCCCGCTCCGGCGCCGGCGGCCGGGTGGTGCGCGAGCTGGCCGCCGCCGGTCCGCGGGCGGTGGCGTACGTGGCGTGCGACCCGGCGGCCTTCGCCCGGGACGTGCGCACCTTCGCCGGGCTCGGCTGGCGACTGGCCACACTGCGCGGCTTCGACCTGTTCCCGATGACCCAGCACGTCGAGCTGGTTGGGCTGCTGCTGCCGCCCGACTGAGCCGGCCGCCGGCTTCCCGGCCGACCGCGCGGCCGCCGTGGCGCTAGCCTGGCCCCGTGAAGATCGTCGGGCTGATGTCGGGCACCTCCTACGACGGGGTGGACGTGGCCGCCGCCGAGTTCGAGGTCGAGGGCGACACGCTGTGGCTGCGCCCGCTCGGCCACCGCGAGCTGGACTACGACGACGAGCTGCGGGCCGAGATCGGCGCGCTGCTGCCCCCGGCCGGCACCACCATCGAGGCGGTCTGCCGGCTGGACAACCGGCTCGGCGACGTCTTCGCCGAGGCGGCGGCGGTCGGGGTCGAGCTGGCCGGCGGCGCGGACGCGGTGGTCTCGCCCGGGCAGACGGTCTTCCACTGGGTCGCCGACGGGCGGGCCCGGGGCACCCTGCAGCTCGGTGCGGTGGCCCGGGTGGCCGCCCGGGTGGGCGTACCCGTGCTCAGCGACCTGCGCTCGGCGGACATCGCGGCCGGCGGGCAGGGCGCCCCGCTGGTCCCGGCCTTCGACGCGCTGCTGCTCGACCCGGCCGCCGGGCCGCGGGCGGCGCTCAACCTCGGCGGCATCGCCAACCTCACGGTGGTCGCGCCGGGCGCGCCGGTCCTCGGGTACGACGTCGGGCCGGCCAACGCGCTGCTCGACGCGGCCGCCCGCCGCTTCCTGGACCGCCCGTGCGACTCCGACGGGGCCCGGGCGGCCGCCGGCCGGGTGCACGCGGGGCTGCTCGCCGCGCTGCTGGCCGAGCCGTACTACGCCGCGCCGCCGCCCAAGTCGACCGGCAAGGAGCTGTTCCACGCCGGCTACCTGGACCGGCACCTGGCCGCGGTCGGCGAGCCGGTGCCCGTCGACGACGTGCTCGCCACGCTGACCGAGCTGACCGCCCGGGTGGTCGCCGCCGAATGCGACCGGCACCGAGTGGTCGAGGTGGTGGCGGCCGGCGGCGGGGTGCGCAACCCCACACTGCGGCGCCGGCTGGCCGCGCTGGGCGCCGGCCGGTGGCGGCTGCGCAGCACCGACGAGCTGGGGGTGCCGGCGCAGGCCAAGGAGGCGTACGCGTTCGCCCTGCTGGGCTGGCTCTCCTGGCACGGGCTGCCCGGCGCGCTGCCCTCGGTGACCGGGGCCACCCGGGCCGCCGTGCTCGGCTCCTGGACCCCGGCCGGGCCGGCCCGCGACGCCGTCCCGCCCACCCCGCCGCGCCGGCTGCGGATCCGGTCCTGAGCTGGCGCTCAGCCCGGCGCCGGGGGCCGGGCGGGCTCGGCCCGGGCTGCGGAGTACCGGGCGGCCGATAGACTCTCCGGTCATGAGTGTTGAACAGGACACGGCCGCGGGCCGGCTGCTGGCCACCGTACGCGGTCCGCAGGACGTCAAGCGGATGTCCGCCGAGGAACTGGACGTCCTCGCCGCCGAGATCCGCGACTTCCTGATCGCGAAGGTCTCCCGCACCGGCGGGCACGTCGGGCCCAACCTCGGTGTGGTGGAGCTGACCCTGGCCCTGCACCGGGTGTTCGACTCCCCCCGGGACCGGCTCCTGTTCGACACCGGCCACCAGGCGTACGTGCACAAGATCCTGACCGGGCGGCAGGCCGGCTTCGACCGGCTGCGCCAGCGCGGCGGGCTCTCCGGCTACCCGAGCCAGGCCGAGAGCGAGCACGACCTGATCGAGAACTCGCACGCCTCCACCGCCCTCTCCTACGCCGACGGCCTGGCCAAGGCGTACGCGCTGCGCGGCGAGTCGCGCAGCGTGGTGGCGGTGGTCGGCGACGGCGCGCTGACCGGCGGCATGTGCTGGGAGGCGCTGAACAACATCGCCACCAGCGGCAACCCGCTGGTGATCGTGGTCAACGACAACGGCCGGTCCTACTCGCCGACCATCGGCGGGCTGGCCGACCACCTCTCCTCGCTGCGGCTCAACCCCGGCTACGAGAAGGTGCTGGACACCGTCAAGGACGCGCTCGGCTCGACCCCGCTGGTGGGCAAGCCGATGTACGAGGTGCTGCACGCGGTCAAGAAGGGCATCAAGGACGCGGTCGCCCCGCAGGCGATGTTCGAGGACCTCGGCATCAAGTACGTCGGCCCGGTGGACGGGCACGACGTGTCGGCGGTGGAGTCGTCGCTGCGCGCGGCGAAGAACTTCGGCGGCCCGGTGATCGTGCACGCGGTCACCCGCAAGGGCTACGGCTACCGCCCGGCCGAGGAGGACGAGGCGGACTGCCTGCACGGCCCCGGCGGCGCCTTCGACATCGAGACCGGCAAGCTGGTCGCGGCCCCGTCGGTGAAGTGGACCCACGTCTTCGCCGAGGAGCTGGTCGCGATCGCCGACGAGCGGCCCGACGTGGTCGGCATCACCGCCGCCATGGCCGAGCCCACCGGCATCGCCTCGCTGGCCCGCAAGTACCCGGAGCGCACCTACGACGTGGGCATCGCCGAGCAGCACGCGGCCACCTCGGCGGCCGGGCTGGCGCTGGGTGGGCTGCACCCGGTGGTGGCGGTCTACGCGACCTTCCTCAACCGCGCCTTCGACCAGGTCCTGCTGGACGTGGCGATGCACAAGCTGCCGGTCACCTTCGTGCTGGACCGGGCCGGCATCACCGGCCCGGACGGCCCCAGCCACTACGGCATCTGGGACATGTCGGTCTTCGGGGTGGTGCCCGGGCTGCGGATCGCCGCGCCCCGGGACGCCGCCACCCTCCGCGAGGAGCTGCGCGAGGCGGTGGCCGTCGACGACGGCCCGACCGTGGTGCGCTTCCCGACCGGCACCGTGGCCGCCGACCTGCCGGCGGTCCGCCGGGTCGGGTCGGTCGACGTGCTGGCCGAGTCGGCGCGTACCGACGTGCTGCTGGTCGCGGTGGGCGCGTTCGGCCAGCTCGGCATGGAGGTGGCCGCCCGGGTCGCCGAGCAGGGCTACGGGGTCACCGTGGTCGACCCGCGCTGGGTCCGCCCGATCCCGGCCGAGCTGGTCGAGCTGGCCGCCGGGCACCGCCTCGTGGTCACCGTCGAGGACGGCGTACGGGTCGGCGGGGTCGGCGACGCGCTCGCCCAGGCGATGCGGGACGCGGACGTCCGGGTGCCGCTGCGCGACCTCGGCGTACCGGCCGACTGGCACCCGCACGGCACCCGGGCGCAGATCCTGGCCGACCTCGGCCTGACCGCGCAGAACGTGGCCCGCGACGTCACCGGCTGGATCTCCCGGCTCGACGTCGAGCCGGTGGAGCCGGTCCGGCTCTCCGCCGACGACGCGGCCGCGTCGAACTGAGCACCACCGACGGCGGGCGTCCCCGGGTCACCGGGAGCGCCCGCCGTCGGCGTTGAATCAGGATCGGCAGCCCGGGCGTTGGCCGGTGGGGCCGGCGCGGGTCAGCGGCCGCCGACCGAGCGGTAGTGGGTCTTACCCGAACCGGCCAGGCTGAACGTCTCCTTGCGTGCCGGCTCCGGCACCACGGTGAGCCCCGGCCGGTCCACCAGCCGCGGGGTGCCCGGTGGCACCGACAGCGAGCTGTCCCGGGTGGCCCGCCAGCTCAACACCACCAGCGGCTGCCCCGGCACCGGCAGCAGGTACGTCTGCAACGGGCTGGCCTGGTCGGCGGGGGAGACCACGGCCGGGCCGCCGTCGGCCGGCCGGTAGACCACCGCGGTCATCGGGCCGGTGGCGGTCTCCCAGCTCAGCTGCTGCAGTTCGGCCGGCTCGCCGCCGCCGAGCGCCACCTCGCCGAGAGTGCGGACGGCGACCTTCTCCATCGGCCAGGACGACGGCACCGAACGCGGCGCGTCCCGGTCGCCGATCCGCCGCTGGATGCTGCCGAACGGGCCCTCCTCGCCGGCCAGCGCGCAGGTGTCCAGGCCGGCGAGCGCCCGCTTGCCCGACCCGCTCTCGTCGCGGACCAGCGGGTAGCGCGGGTCGGCGGTGCCGGTGCCCAGGTCGAGCAGCCGGTCGGCGGCCCGGCCCCGGGGCAGCGACTCGGAGGAGCGCAGCGTGGCGGTCACCGCCACCGCCCGGCAGGCCGGCACGTCGACCGGCTCGGTGAGGCCGTCGGCGCTGGTCAACGCCTTGCCGTCGGGGCCGAGCAGGCGCTGCACCCGGGCCGAGGTGAGGTAGCGCCGGCCGCCGGTGGTCTGCACCGGGAGCACGTCGGAGTAGACGAGGTAGCCGGGGTCGGTGTACTCGGTGGCCCGGGTGACCGCGTACCGGTCGCCGTCGCGGGTGAGTTGCAGCAGCCAGGAGGCGCTCTCCCCGGGCACGTCCGCGGCCACCAGGGCGAGCGGCGCGCCGTCCACCTCGCCGGCGTAGAGGATGCCGGAGGTGGGCAGGTGCACCCGGTCGTCGACCGGTGACCGCCAGTCGCGTACCGCCGCGGTCACCGCCGCGGTGACCGCGGCGTCGCCGGCCAGGGGGCCGCGCGGTGGCCAGACCGTGAGCGAGCCGTCCCGGCTGTCGAAGCCCATCCGCAGCTCGCGGGGCTGCTGCCGGTCGGCGACCGGGCCGCAGGCCGTGGCGGTCAGCAGCAGGGTCAGCAGTGCGGTGGCCGTCGTGCCGCGCCGGCGGGCTGGAGCCACCTGTACGCCCCCTCGGTCGAGCTGCCGTCGTGAAAGCGCCATAGTACGAGATGTCCGGTCACCCGGACGCGCCGCCTCGTCCCTGTTCCCACCGCCGTCGACCCTGCCGGCGGGAGCCACCACAAGGGACCTCGCAGTGTCTTTGGGGACATTTTCCCGCTCCGGTAGACTCCGCCGACTGTGACGCCTGCCGAGACCCGCGCCGAGTCCTCGCCGGAATCCGACGCCACCACCGCGTCCGATCCGGTGACCGGCGGCGGCACGGCGAACGGCCACCCGGCCAACGGCGGCACGGCGAACGGCCAACCCGCGCCGGACGGCGCGCCGGCCCCGAACGGGGTGGCCCGTGCCGGGGTCGGCACCCTGCCGGCTCCGTCCACCACGGACCCCGGTGCCAGCCCGGCCGAGCCGGCCACCACGCCCAGCGGACCGGATCCGGGTGCGGAGCCGGCGCGGGCCGACGCGGACGCGGGCTCGTCCGCCGGGGCGGCCCGGCCCCGCTGGTGGCGCCGCCGGCGCACCGACCTCGCCGTGTTCGGGCTCTTCCTGCTCACCGCGCTCTGGGTGACCAGCCAGATCTGGGTGGACCCCGCCGGCCGGGTCGCCCCGCTCTACAGCAGCGACCCGGCCCAGGTGCAGTTCTTCCTCGCCCACTCGGTCCGGGTGGTGCTGCACGGCGAGTTCCCGTTCTTCACCGAGCAGTTCAACTACCCCGACGGCGTGAACCTGATGGCGAACACCGCCATCCTCGCGCTGGGCATCCCGATGGTGCCGGTGACGCTGCTGTTCGGTCCCGCGGTCACCTTCGTGGTGCTGGTCACCCTCGGCCTCGCCGGCACCGCCACGGCCTGGTACGTGATGCTCTCCCGGCACGTCGTACGCACCCCGCTGGCCGCGGTGGTCGGCGGCTGGTTCTGCGGGTTCTCGCCGGCCATGCTCTCGCACGCCAGCTGGCACCCGAACATCATCAGCCAGTTCCTGCTGCCGTTCATCGTCTGGCGGGTGCTGGTGCTCACCCGGTCGACGCGGCCGGTCCGCGACGGCGTGCTGCTGGCCCTGATGGTCACCGCGCAGGCGTTCATCAACGAGGAGATCCTGCTCTTCACCGCGCTGGCCTGCGGGGTCTTCCTGCTCGCCGTGCTGGTCCAGCGGCCCGCGCTCTGGTCGGCGGCGTGGCGGCCGCTCGGCGCGGGCCTGGCGGTCTGCGCGGCGCTCGCCGGCGCGCTGCTGGCGTACCCGCTCTACATCCAGTTCGGCGGGCCGATGGCGTACCACGGGCTGAGCGACGCGGTGCGCGACTACGGCAACGACATCGCCGCCTTCTTCGCCCCCGGCTCGCCCACCATCGGCGGCAACCAGCGGGCCAACGTCAACCTGGCCCCGAACTACTCGGAGGAGAACGCCTTCTTCGGCTGGAGCCTGGGGCTGCTCACCGTCGGCATCGTGCTCTGGCTGCGTCGCGAACCGCTGGTCCGGGCGCTGGCCGCGACCGGGGTGTTCTTCGCCGTGCTCTCCCTCGGCGAGCGGGTGTCCTGGTGGGACCGGGAGTTGTTCACCGGGCCGTGGGAGTGGCTGGTCCGGCTGCCGCTGCTCGACGCGGTGGTGCCCACCCGGTTCGGCCTGATCACCAGCGTGGTGATCGGCGTGCTGCTGGCGCTCGCCGTCGAGCGGGCCCGGTCCCTGCCGCTGGACCGGCGTACCGTGCGGACGCTCACCGTCGCCGGGCTGGTGCTGGCGCTGCTGCCGATCGCGCCGATGCCGCTGCACATGACCTCCCGCCCGCCGGTGCCGGACTTCATCACCGCGGACCGCTGGCGCGGCTACGTCGGGCCGGACCAGACCCTGGTGCCGATCCCGGTGCCGAGCATGGGCAACACGCACGGGATGCGCTGGGCGGCGGCGACCAACCTGGACTTCAAGATTCCCGGCGGCTACTTCCTCGCCCCGCGCAACGGCAACACCGGCGACCCGGGGCGCTTCGGCGGACGCCCGAGCGGGTTGGGTCAGCTGCTGGAGGAGGTGGCGACCACCGGGCGTACCCCCAAGCTGGACGATCGGCAGCGCCGCCGGTCGCTGGACGAGCTGCGGCACTGGCGGGCGGCGATCCTGGTGCTGCCGGTGCGCCAGCACCACGCGGAGCCGCTGCGCCGTACCGTCGAGCAGTTGGTCGGCCCCGGCCGCCGGGAGCTGGACGTCTGGGTCTGGGACGTTCGGGCGCTGACCGACCAGCCGGCCTGATGGCGGTCAGCACCACCACCGCACCCGCCGACGCCCCGCCCGCCCGTCGGCGCCGGTGGCCGGTCCGCCGGGCGGACCTGCTGGTGGTCGCCGGGTACCTCGCCCTGGCGGTGCTGCTCACCAGCGGGCAGTGGGGTCGCCCGGATCGGCTGTTCCACCAGGCCGGCGACCAGGTCCTCTTCGAGTGGATGCTGGCCCGCGCCGCCCGGTCGGTGGTCGAGGCGGAGAACCCGCTGCACAGCACGGCGCTGAACGCCCCGGACGGGGTGAACCTGATGGCCAACACCTCGGTGCTCGGCCTGGGCGTGCCGCTGACCCCGGTCACCCTGCTGTTCGGCTCGCAGGCCGCCTTCCTCACCGCCGTCGTCTGCTGCCTGGCCGGCACCGCGACCGCCTGGTACGCGCTGCTGCGCCGCCGGTTGGTCGACTCCCGGGTGGCCGCCGCCGTCGGCGGGCTGTGCTGCGGCTTCGCCCCGGGCATGGTGGCCCAGGCCGGGGCGCACCTGCACATGGCGGCGCAGTTCCTGGTGCCGGTGATCCTCGCGCTGGTGTTCCGGCCGGCGCCCGACCGGGTCTGGCGCTCCGGCGTGCTGCTCGGTCTGACCGTCACCTACCAGGTCTTCCTCGGCGAGGAGGTGCTGGTCTTCGTGGCCCTGGCGGCCGGCGTGTTCGTGCTCGCGTACGCGCTGGCCGACCGGGCGGCGGCCCGCCGGCTGGCGCCCGCGATGCTCGCCCGGATCGGGATCGGCGCGGCGGTGGCGGTGGTGCTGCTGGCGTACCCGCTGTGGTTCCAGTTCTTCGGCCCCGGCCACTACCGGGGGATGCCCTTCCATGCGTACGGCTACCAGTTGGACGCGGCCTCGTTCACCGCGTCGGCCCGGCAGACCGTGCTCGGTGACGACTACCTGCCCGGCCTGCTGTCGCCCAACCCCACGGAGGAGAACTCGTTCTTCGGCCCGGGGCTGCTGGTGCTCGCCGTGGTGGTCACCGGCTGGCTGTGGCGCCGGCCGCTGGTGAAGGCGCTGGCCGTCTGCGGTGTGCTGTTCGCCCTGCTCTCGCTCGGTGAGCAGATCCGGCTGGACGGCACCCCGACCGGCATCCCCGGGCCGTATCGGCTGGTGTCCGGGCTGCCGCTGCTGGACCTGGCGGTGCCGGCCCGGCTGTCGCTGGTCTGCGTACCGGTGCTGGGCATCCTGCTCGCCCTCTCGCTGGACCGGGTCCGGTCGCTCCGGCCGCCGGCCGACTCCGACGCCGGTCCGGCGGCCAGCGCGCCGGTGCGGCTGCTCTGGGCCGGCGCGGTGGCCGCCGCGCTGCTCCCGCTGACCCCGACGCCGATCCGGACCGTGCCGGCGTGGCCGGTGCCGCCGTACGTGGCCGAGGGCGGCTGGCGGGCAGCCGTACCGGCCGGCCGGACCGTGGTGCCGGTGCCGCCGGTGACCGGCGCGGGCCTGAGCCCGGCGATGTTCTGGTCGGCCCGGACCGGGCTGTCCTTCGACGCGCCGGGCGGCTACTTCATCGGCCCCCGGTCGGCCGACGACCCGGCGGCGCGCTGGGGCGCCCCGGACCGGCCCACCTCGGTGCTGCTGCGCCGGGTCGCCGAGACCGGCGAGGTGCCGGTGGTCACCGACGCCGACCGCCGCCAGGCGGTCGAGGACCTGCGGCACTGGCGGGCCGCCGTGGTCGTCCAGGGTGGACTGCACCGGGGCGACCCGGTGCGTCGCACGGTGGACCAGCTGCTCGGCCCCGGCCGGGAGATCGGCGGCGCCTGGGTCTGGGACGTGCGGCCACTCGTCGGCTGACGCCGGCCCCGCTCGTCGGCCCGGCCGCACGTCGCGCCGCCGCGCTGGCGAGATCGGCGGCCCGGCCGGGCGGAGGCTCAGCCGGGCCGGGTCAGCTCAGCGCGGTAGGCGCGCGGCGTGCGGCCGGTGGTGCGTTTGAAGGCGACGCTGAGCGCGCTCTCCGAGCCGTACCCGACGGACCGGGCGATGGTGGCCACCGTCTCGCCGCCGCGCCGGATCCGGTCGGCGGCGAGTTCGATCCGCCACTCGGTGAGGTACTCCAGCGGGCCCTTGCCGACCACCTCCTTGAACCGGGCCGCCAGCGTGGACCGGGAGACGGCGGCGGCCCGGGCCAGCTCCGCCACGGTCCACGGATGGGCCGGCCGGTCGTGCATCGCCCGCAGCGCCGCGCCGACCGCGGGATCGGCCAGGCCGGCCAGCCAGCCCGACCGGCCACCGCCGTCGTGGGCGAGATGCAGGCGCAGGATCCGGATCAGCATGACCAGGGCGAGGTGCTCCGCGACGAGCGTGGCCCCCACCGGCCGCCGGCGCAGCTCGTCGTCGATCTCCCCGACGGCCCCGCGTACGGCGGTGGCCTCCGGTGTGCCGGCGGGCACGTGGATGACCGGGGGCAGGCTGTCCAGCAGCAGGGCGCGGGCCCGCTCGGCGAAGGAGAACGCGCCGCCGACGAGGAGCACCTCGTCGCCGTCGCCGGCGCGGGCCACGCCGTCTACGGCCGCGGCGAAGACAGGTTGCGCCGGCTCGGCCGGCAGGTCGGGGTCGCTGGCGAGGGTGAACGCCCGGGGCCGGGCCAGCAGGAAGCAGTCTCCCTCGGCGAGGCGGACGGGGTCGGGCAGGCCGTCCACCCGGAGCCAGCAGCGACCACGCCGCACCGCGTTGAACTTGGCCCCGGCCGGCGGGGGGAACCGGAGCGCCCACCGCCCGCCCGCGGACAGACGGGACGACACCCGACTCGTCGGGGCGAGCAGCGCCAGCACGTCCTCCAACGGGTCCATGCCGGCACCTCCTGGACTGACGCTAAAGAGTGGTGGATCCCAGACTATAGGCAGTCCAGCGGTGGCGTCCCTAGCGTTGTCGTCATGACAACCACCGCACGCCTGAGGACCCCGTACACCGCCCGCACCACCGCCGCCGAGATCCTCGCCGGCGTCGACCTCACCGGCCGCCGGATGATCGTCACCGGCGGCGCCTCCGGGATCGGCGCGGCGGCCGTCCGGGCCCTGGCCGGGGCTGGGGCGGAGGTCACCGTGGCCACCCGCGACCCGGCCCGCGCCGACGCCCTGGTGGCCGAGTTCGCCGGCCCGGGCAGCGTCCGGGCCGCCGCCCTCGACCTGGCCGACCTGGCTTCGGTCGACGCCTTCGTCGCGGCGTGGGACGGCCCGCTGCACGCCCTGGTCGCCAACGCCGGGATCATGGCGATCCCGACCCGGCAACTCACCCCGCAGGGCTGGGAACTCCAGCTCGGCACCAACTACCTCGGCCACTTCGCGCTCGCCCGCGGCCTGCACGGCAACCTGGGCGCCGCCGGCTCCGCCCGGGTCGTGGTGGTCAGCTCCGGCGCGCACCTGCGGGAGGCGTTCGACTTCGCCGACCCGCAGTTCGAGCGGCAGCCGTACGACCCGTGGTCGGCGTACGGCCGGTCGAAGACGGCGGACGTCCTGCTCGCCACGGGCATCGCCCGGCGGTGGGCCGCCGACGGCATCACCGCCAACGCCCTCAACCCCGGCTACATCAACACCAACCTGCAGCGCCACCTGGAGGACGACGCGCTGCGGGCGTTCGGGGTGCTGGACGAGGCGGGTAACCGGATCGACCTGCCGTACTACAAGACGCCCGCCCAGGGCGCGGCGACCACCGTGCTGCTGGCCGCGTCACCGCTGGTCGAGGGGGTCACCGGCCGGTACTTCGACGACAACCAGGAGGCCGAGGTGGTGGCCGGCGGCCCGGAGGCCACCGGCGGGGTGGCCGCCCACGCCGTGGACCCGGCCGCCGCCGACCGGCTCTGGGCGTACGCCGAGCGGGCGCTGATCGCCCGCTGAGCGCCCGAGCGCCGGTCGGGCGTCAGGGCACCAGCGGGCGGACGTCCCAGAGCCACACGTCGTCGACCCGCTGCGGTGGGCCGAGCAGGGCGGTCATCAGCTCGCGCAGCACCGCCTCGCGCGGGTGGGCCCCGAGCACCACCACCGACGCCTTCCAGAAGCGCAGGTCCTCGACCGCCTGGCGGCGGTTCTCCTCGGTCAGCGCCGGCACTACGCCCTGGTCCATCGTGGTGTAGATCAGGCTGCTGGTCGGCCGGTTCGGCGCGCCGAACACGCCCTCGCCCAACTCGTTCGGGCCGATGAAGTAGCCGCCGGGGATCGGGAACGCGTGCTGGGTCAGCGCGCTCCAGCGCAGCGTGGGCAGGCCGTGCACGTTGCTCGGGATCGGCACCGGCACCAGGGTGCGGCCCTGCGGCACGTACGGCCGCCAGCCGCCGGCGGTGATGAAGTGCGGCGGCGGGTCGACCGGCTGCGCGGGCAGCGGACGCGGGACGAGCGGCAGCACCGCCAGCGCGATGGCGGCGTAGCCGACCGGCCGGACCCAGCGGCGGCGCGGCCGGGTCGGTGCGTCCGCCTCGCCGGTGCGTTGCGCGGGCACCGGCGGGCGGCCCACCCCGGACACCGCCTCCCAGGCCAGCGCGAGCAGCACGCCGACGGCGGCCACCACCACCAGGGCCAGCCGGGTCGGCATCATCATCTCGACCAGCGGCAGGTCGTCCGGGACGTACGCCCACGGGCCGTCGGTCTCCGTCTCCACCCCGTTGAACCGCACCTTCGGGCCGATCGAGGCCACCGTGAAGACCACCACGAGCACGGCCAGGATCCGGGCGGCGAACCAGCGGCGGACCAGCAGCGCCAGCGCCACCAGCGCCAGCAGCACCAGCGGCCAGCCGAACCAGGTGTTCTGCTCGGTGAGCCCGATGGTCTGCTCCACCGCCTCGTCCCCGGCGACGGTGTCCCGGGCGAAGGTGACGAAGGCCTTGAGGTCCTCGCCCCAGTTGTGGAACACCCCGCCCTGCAGCCCCCGGTAGGACTGCGGGCCGTTGAACTGGAACCAGATCGGGTACGCGGTGAGCAGCAGCGCCAGCCCGCCGCCGACGCCGAGCGCGGCGGCGAAGGTGCCGGCCATCGCCCACGCCCGGCGCGGCCGCATGAGCGCGTACGCCACCACCACGACCAGGCAGGCCAGCGCGGTGAGCAGCAGCATCTCCTCGTTGATGAAGATCTGGTACGCGACCAGCAGGCCGAGCACGACGCCGTTGCGCCGCCAGCGGCCCGGCTCGCCCAGCCGCAGCACCCGCACCACGATCAGCGGCAGTAGGAAGTTGGAGACGAAGTTGGGCTGGCCGTTGGCGTGGTGCACGATGCCGGGCGCGAAACCGAGGAACGCGCCGCCGACGAAGGCCGCCGCGCGGGAGCGCACCAGGTGCCGGGAGAGCGCCCAGTACGCGGTGCCGGCGGTCGCCGCCAGCGCCGCACCCAGGTAGAGCGCGTACATCACCTGCGGGCCGAGCAGCATGGTCAGCGGCGCCAGCGGCAGCGTCACCCCGAGCAGCGAGGTGTTCGCCATCATGTTCACCCCGTCCGGGGCGTTCTGCCGGGCGGTGAAGAGCGGGTTCTCCAGGTGCCGCACCGAGTACGCGCCGTGCGAGAAGAGCCACTCGAACCAGCTGTGGTCGGTGGGCAGGTGCGACGAGACCCGGTGCTGCACGTCCACCCAGTAGTTGAGACAGACGAGGACGCCGAGCGCCAGGTAGACGGCCACGGCCAGCAGGTCGGCGCGGGCCGGCCGCCAGCGGGAGCGCCGGGACGGCCGCGCCGCGACTGGGTCGGCAACTCGGGTCGGTGCGGGGTCTACCATCGGCGCAGCCACGACGCGCCATCGTACAGGCGTGATGCGTCGCATTTGCCGGCCCGGTACGGCCCTGGCCGGTTCGCCGGGCGCGCGGGCCGACGGGGAGGACGACGTGACGCTGATCGACCTCGGTGACCTGCGCGACGCGCCGGAGCCGGAGCGGACGGCGCCGCCCCGCCGGCTGCGGCCGGCCGGCCGTCCACTGCGGACCGCCCTGCTGCTCGCGCTGGTGCTGGCGGTGGCGGCCGGCGCGACCCCACCGCCGGGCCGGGTCACGGCCGTCGTGCCCGGCCCCGCGTCCGCGCACGCCTTCCTCGCCGGTGACCGGCTCTACGTCGTGCGGCCGGCGGAGGGGGTCACCGATGGCAGTCGCGACCTGCTCGCCTACCCGCTGCCCGAGCGGGCGACGGCCACCCCGCAGCGACCCGCGCCGCTGTGGCGGGTGCCCATGCCGAGGGCCGGCGACCTCTGGGGATTCCACGCCCGCGACGGGGCGGTGCTGCTCTCCGTCGCCGGATTCGACGGCTCCCGGGGCGACACCATCGTCCTCGACGCCGACACCGGGCGGACGCGGTGGCAGCAGCCCGGCCTGGCCTGGCTGGACGCCCGCGGCCGGCTGCTGCTGGAGACCAATGGCCGCGACGGTGCGGGCACGCTCCGGTCGGTGGACCTCGCCTCGGGCCGGACGCTGTGGTCGCTGCCGGTCCCGTCGCAGGGTGCGCAGTACCGGGGCCGCGACGGCCTGATCGAGCAGGTCGTGGTCATCGACGGCGGGCGGGTGGCGATCCACGACGCCGGCACCGGCGTGCTGGTCAGCCGGAACGAGCTGCCGATGGGCGAGCCGGGCGGGCAGGAACAGCCGGACGTGTATCCGCAGGTCGCCGGGGACCTGTTGGTGGTGGTACGGCAACCGGCGGGGCGGGTGACCGCGTACGAGCTGGACGGGCTGCGGCGGCGCTGGGAGGTGGAGCTGCCGCTGGTGGAGTACCTCTACCCGTGCGGTGCCCTGCTCTGCGCGGCCGGGCGGACCGGTGGGATCCGGGTGGTCGACCCGGCCACCGGCCACCTCCGGTGGAGTGACCCGAGCCGCACGGCCCTGCTGAGCCTGCGGGGTGGCGCGATGCTCGCGTTCGCGCCGACCCCGTCGGGGGCGGACCGGGTGGTCGTGGTGGCGGCGGCGACCGGCCGGGAACTCGCCGACCTCGGCGCCTGGCAGCTGGTGCCGTCCCGGTCGGTGGACGACCGGGTCGTCGGGACCCGGCCGGTACCCGGTGGCGGGTTGCTGGTCGCCGAACTGGACCCGGCCACCGCCCGGGCGCGGCGGCACGACGTGCTCCGGGACGTGGCGGGGGACTGCCAGCTCGAGGGGGACCTGATCCTGTGCCGTCGACCGGGCGACGGCTTCCTGGTGCGGCGGCTGCCGGCATGAGCGAGCGGAGTGAGCGAATCATCAGGCTCAGCGCGGTGGTGCTTCGTGGCGGCACGCAGCGCAGCGGAGTGCCGGCATGAGCGGCGAGGTGGTCATCGACCTGGGGGAGCGGCCGCGCGGCCCCGAGCCGGAGCCGGTTCCCGGCCGGCCCCGGCCGCCGGCCCGCTGGTGGCGGGTGGCGCTGCCGCTGCTGCTCGCCCTGGGCACGCTCACCGCCGGCGCCGCCCCGCCGACGGGCCCGCCGACGGTGACCGTGCCCGCGACCGATCCGGCCGACTTCCTGCCGCTCGGTGACCGGCTGCTGGTCCTGCAGGGGCTGCTGCCGACCGACGGCACGGCCCGGGAGCTGGTCGCGTACCGGCTGCCGGGTGGGGAGCCGCTCTGGCGCCGGGCGCTGCCGGACGACGACGTCCCGATGGGGGTGAGCGTGCACGGCGACCTGGTCCTGGTCAGCACCTCGTCGCCCGACGGCGACGACGCGTCCACCAGCGCCCTCACCCTGGACGCCGGCGAGCTGCGGTGGCAGCGGCCGGGTCGGGCGCTGCCCGTGGCGGGCGGCGGGGTGCTGCTGGAGACGCACCGGCCGGGGCCGGGGCACACGGTGCGGGCGGTGGACCCGGCCACCGGGGAACCGGGCTGGGCCGTGCCGGTGGCGGCGGAGGGCTTCGCCGCCTACCGGTACGCCGGCGGGGGCGTCGATCTCGTCGCCGCGGTCTCGCCCGCGGGGCGGGTGGAGCTGTACGACCCGGCTACCGGCGCCCGGCTCGGCGCGGCCGACCTGCCGCGCGTCGGGCCGGCCGGGAACCGTTACCTGGAGCTGATCGGGGACGTGCTGCTGGTCGGCGACGGCGCCGGCGGGATCGCCGGCTACGAGGTGCCGTCGCTGCGCCGGCGCTGGGCCCTGCCACCCGACCCGCAGACGGGCTGGGCGAGCCCATGCGGGCCGGGGATCTGCCTGCACCGGCCCGACGCCGGGGTGCGGGTGGTCGACCCGGCGACCGGGCGGACCCGCTGGGCGGACCCGCGCTGGTCGCACCTGGTGGTGGTCGGTGACCGGCTGCTCGCCGAGGCGGGCCGGCCGGACGACCGGGAGGACCGGCCGTTGACGGTGCTGGATCCGGCCACCGGCCGGGTGCTCGGTGAGCTGGGCCGCTGGCAGGCGCTCTGGGAGTGGCCGGCGGCTCAGCCGCGGTACGGGCTGCGCCGGCTGGCGGACGGGCGGATGCTGCTGGCCGAGCTGGACATCGCGGCCGCCCGGGCCCGGGTGCTCACCGTGCTGCCGTCGTGGGCCCGGCGGTGCGGCGCGCAGGCCGGCACGCTGGTCTGCCAGGCGCCGGGGAACACGCTGCGGATCTGGCACCTGCCCCGCTGAGTCACCAGTTGGCCTGCGCCGGGGCCGGCGGCAGCGGCACCCCGGCCGGGCGGACGACGTACGCCACGCCGCCGCTGCCGGCCTGCCAGACCGCCTCGAACCGGTCCCGGTCCACGGTGCGGCGCACCCCCTCGTCGTCGGCGGCGTACGGGTCGTTGAGCACCGGGTCGCCGGTCGCGGTGAAGCCGACCAGCACCATCAGGTGCCCCCGGGTGTCGTAGTCCAGGCCCGGCACCTCGCCGGCCCGGAAGGCGGCGGAGACGATCAGCGGGATGCCGGCGGCGACGAACGCCTCCGCCTCGGTGAGCGAGCGCAGCCGGGTGACGAAGGCGTCCATCCCGTGCAGCCCGGCGTAGGCGGTGTTGAACGGCCAGTTCCCGGCCCCGGCGTAGGCGTGGTCGTAGCAGTGCCGAGCGGCGTGCACCACCATCGGGCGGGGGCCGGGCGGGCGGCGTGGCCGCCCCGAGCCCGAGCCGG
>NZ_QGSW01000137.1:0-13858 GCF_003176715.1 Micromonospora sp. S4605 | reverse complement strand
GTCCCGGTCGGGTCGCCCGCCGGGCTCGCCACGACCGTCCGCACGGCGTCCAGGCAGGCCACGGCCAGCATGCCACGACTGGGCGGCGGGGGTGCCGGGTGCCGGGCGGAGGTCCGCGCGGACGCCGGCGGCGGCCCCGGCCGGGACGTCGGATTACAGGCCGGCACCGGCACCAAATGGGTGTCAGACCCGATGGTCGATCGGCATCCCGGCCGGCTGAACTTGCAGCACGAGGCCGGCAGACGCCCGGCCCGCGACCCCGCCACCCTCCCCGGCGGCCCCTTCCGGCGACCTCCCGTCGCCGGGTGGGGCCGTGGTCGCTGACCCCACCGGAGGTACTCGTGACCGCAGTGCTGGTGCCGCCCGCACCGACGACCCCGCCCGCCGCGCCACCCGAAGGCACGCACCGCGGCCGGCACGGCCCGCCGGGCCGGCGCCCGTGAGCGCCTGGCCCGCGATCGCCGCCACCCTGATCTTCGCGGTGGCGTTCATGTTCATCGCCACCGAGAAGATCAACCGGGTGGCGGTGGTGCTGGGGGCCGCTGGCCTGATGGCCCTGCTCGGCCTGGTGCCCGGCTCGGACGTGTTCTACTCGCACCACGCGGGGATCGACTGGGACGTCATCTTCCTGCTCTTCGGCATGATGATCATCGTCGGAGTGGTCAAGCAGACCGGCGTCTTCGAGTTCCTGGCGATCTGGGCGGCGCAACGCTCCCAGGGGCGGCCGTACCGGCTGATGGCGCTGCTGGTCGGGATCACCGGCCTCGCCTCCCCGTTCCTGGACAACGTCACCACCGTCATGCTGGTCGCCCCGATCACCATCTCGGTCTGCCGGCGGCTGGGCATCTCCGCCGCCCCGTACCTGATCGCCGAGGTGCTGGCGTCCAACATCGGCGGCGCCGCGACCCTCATCGGCGACCCGCCGAACATCATCATCGGCAGCCGCGCCGGGCTGAGCTTCAACGACTTCCTGGTGCACATGGCCCCGATCACCGTGGTGATGTTCCTGGCCTTCCTGGTGCTGGCCCGGTTCATGTTCCGGCGGTCGTTCGAGTACCATCCGGAGCGGTTCGCGGCGGTCCGCGACATGGACGCCCGCGCCGCGATCACCGACCCGGCCATGCTGACCCGCTGCCTGGTCGTGCTGGTGCTGGTGATGGTCGGCTTCGCGCTGCACACCGTGACCGGGGTGGACGTGGCGGTCGTGGCCCTGCTCGGCGCCGGGGTGATGGTGCTGGTCACCCGGGCCGACACCGCGAAGTACCTGGCCGAGGTCGAGTGGCCGACGCTGACGTTCTTCCTGGGCCTGTTCGTGATGGTCGCCGGGCTGACCGAGACCGGGGTCATCGAGCAGGTCGGGCAGTGGGCGACCGGCGCCATCGGGGACAGCTGGTTCGCCGGCGCGACCAGCCTCATCTTCGGCTCGGCGGTGCTCGGCGCGTTCTTCGACAACATCCCGTACACGGCGACGATGGCACCCATCGTGGCGGACATCGCCAGCCAGGCCGACCCGCAGACCGGGCAGGCGCTGTGGTGGTCCTTCGCCCTCGGCGCCGACCTCGGCGGCAACGGCACCGCCGTCGCGGCCAGCGCCAACATCGTCGTGCTGGGCATCGCTGCCCGCGCCGGCGAACCGATCAGCTTCTGGCAGTTCACCCGGTACGGCATCGCCACCACGGTGCTGACCACGCTGATCGCCTGGGGCTACGTGTGGCTGCGCTACTTCGCATGAGGCGAACGGGAGCGGAGAGGGGGCCGCGGTGACCCTGACCCAGCTGTACGTGACGCTGGCCATCGGCACCAGCGTCCTCCTGGTCAGCGTCGCCGCGGCCCGGCTCGCCGCCCGGCTGGGCATGCCCGTGCTGCTGGCGTACCTCGGGGTGGGTTTGCTGCTCGGCCAGGACGGGCTCGGCCTGCCGTTCGACGACGCCGCCCTGGCCCAGGCGCTGGGCATGGCCGCGCTCGCGGTGATCCTGGTGGAGGGCGGCCTGACCACCGACGTGAAAGACGTCCGGCCGGTGCTGGCGCCCGCGACCGTGCTCGCCACGCTCGGGGTGCTGACCAGCGTCGGGGTCACCGCGGCGGCGGCGTACCTGCTGCTGGACGTCGGCTGGCAGATGGCGCTGCTGCTCGGCGCGATCGTCTCCTCCACCGACGCCGCGGCGGTCTTCGCCGTGCTGCGGGCCGTGCCGCTGCCGAAGCGGCTCACCAGCCTGGTGGAGGCCGAGTCCGGCCTCAACGACGCGCCCACGTTCATCCTGGTGCTCACCTTCAGCGCCGCCACCCTGGAGGCGGTGCAGCCGCTGCCGCTGCTGGTCGCGATGCTCTTCCAGCTCGCCGCCGGCGGCGTGATCGGCCTGCTCATCGGCACGGTCGGGGTCTGGCTGCTGCGCCGGCTCACGCTGCCCACCTCCGGGCTGCACCCGATCGCGATCGTGGGTTGCGGTGTGCTCGCCTACGCCGTGGCCGGGCTGACCCAGACCAGCGGCTTCCTCGCCGCGTACCTGGCCGGCCTGGTGCTCGGCAACGCCGGCCTGCCGCACCGGCGGGCCACCCGCTCGGTCGCCGAAGGGCTGGGCTGGATCGCCCAGATCGGCCTGTTCGTCATGCTCGGCCTGCTGGTCACGCCGAGCGAACTGCCCGGGAGCGTGGTGCCCGCGCTGGTGGTCGGCGCCGCCCTGCTGCTGATCGCCCGGCCCGCGTCGGTGCTGGTGTCGCTGGCCGCCTTCCGGGTCCCGCTGCGCGAACAGGTCTTCCTGTCCTGGGCCGGGCTGCGCGGGGCGGTGCCGATCGTGCTGGCCACCATCCCGGTGGTCACCGGCGCGCCCGGCAGCGACCAGGTGTTCAACGTCGTGTTCCTGCTGGTCGTCGTCTTCACCGTGATCCAGGCGCCGGCCCTGCCCTGGCTGGCCCGGCGGCTGCGGCTCGCGCCGCACCGCCTCGGGCCCGACCTGCAGGTCGAACTGGCGCCGCTGGACGCCATGGACGCCGACCTGATCCACGTCACGGTCGAGCCCGGCTCCCGGTTGCAGGGCGTCTACCTGCCCGAACTACGGCTGCCGCCGCCGGCCGCGACCACCCTGGTGGTACGCGGGCCGGACACCTTCGTGCCCGACCGGCACACCCGGCTGCGCCTCGGGGACCAACTCGTCGTGCTCACCACCCCCCGGGTGCGGGAGGCCACCGAGCGGCGACTGCGGGCCGTCGCCCGGGCCGGTCGGCTGGCCGGCTGGTTCGGCGAGACCGGGCACCCGGAGCCCACCCCGACAGCGAACAGGAGATGACCATGCAGATCGAACGCACCGCGTTGCCCGGCATCGGGATCGGCTACACCCTGCACACCGTCGAGGGGCGCTCGCTCGGCGTGCTGCACCACCACGGCGGACGGCGCGATCTGCTCCTCTACGCGCCTGGCGACCCGGACACCGTCGAGCGGTCGGTGAGCCTCACCCCCGCCGAGGCGCGGGAACTGGCCGAACTGCTGCACCCGGTCGCCACCATCGACCACGTCCCCGACCTGGAACAGCGGGCCGGGAAGCTGACAGTGGCGGCCGTGCCGGTCACCGCCGTCTCCCCGCACCGCGGCCGGGTGCTGCGCGACGTGGTCGCTGACGTTCCCGGCGTCACCGTGGTCGCGCTGCTGCGGGACGGGCGGACGATCACCGCGCCCGGACCGGAGCGCCGGCTCGCGCACGGTGACGCGCTGCTGGTGGCCGGCACCCCGGAGGGCGTCGGTGCGCTGAGCCGCCGGATCACCCCCGCCGAGCCATGACTCGACCGCGGGTACCTGCCAGAGGATGTCAGGTACCTGCGGCAGGCTGGCGGGCATGACAGCGACAGCCGATCTCGCCATGGTCAACCTCGACAGCTCCGACCCCGCCGCGCACGCGGCGTTCTACCACCGGGTGCTCGGCTGGGAGGTGACCCACAGCCAGCCCGAGTACGCCATGATCAGCAGCGGTGGTGTGGCCATCGGCTTCGGGCTGGTCGAGGGCTACCGCCCGCCGTCCTGGCCGGACCCCTCCGGTGCCAAGCGCTACCACCTCGACCTGTACGTCGACGACCTGGCGGTGGCCGAGAAGGAGTTCCTGGCCGCGGGGGCGTCGAAGCCGGAGTTCCAGCCCGGCGACGGGCGGTGGGTGGTGCTGGTGGACCCGATCGGGCAGCCGTTCTGCATCTGCCCCCGCCCGCAGGGCTGAACCCGGCACGCCGGCGGTCCCGGTCCGTCAGCCGCGCCGGCGGGACCGGGCCGCCCAGATCACGTACGCCGGGTCGCGGTCGAGGTTGTGCCGGTCCCGGTCGTAGCGGCGGGTGGTGCGCGGGTCGGCGTGCCCCATCGCGTCCTGGACGTCCTCCAGCGGGACGCCCTCGGCGCGGGCGGTGGTGACGAAGGCGTGCCGCAGCGAGTGTGGCGACAGCTGCGCCCAGGCCGGGATGCCGGCGGCTCGGGCCAGCCGGCGCACCAGCCGGAACACCGAGTGCCGGTCGAGCCGGGCGCCGCTGGCGGTGACCAGCAGCGGCCCGGTCAGCTCGGTCACCGGCACTTGCTGCGCGGCGGCCCGCTGGGCCAGGTAGGCGTCCACGGCGTACGCGGTGCCGGGGGTGAGCGCCCGGCGGCGGGCCTTGCCGCCCTTGCCGACGAACCGGACGCTGCGGTGCCCCCGCTCGGCGCCCAGGTCGGCCAGGTCCAGCGAGACCAGTTCGCCGACCCGCAGCCCGAGGTCGGCCAGGAGCGCGATCGCGGCGCGGTTGCGCGCCGCGGTGGGCCCGGTGTCGGCCTCGGCGGCGGCGAGCAGTGCGTCGACCTCCTCCGGGGTGAGCCCGACGGTGGCCGAGTGGTCCCGGTCGATGCGCGGCCGGTCCGCGCCGGCCACCGGGTTGGCCGCCACCGCCCCGAGCTTGACCAGGAAGTCGTACCAGCTGGACAGCGCGGAGAGCTTGCGGGCCACGGTGGCCGGGGTCAGCGGGCGGCCGCTGCGCGCCGCCAGGGTCGACTCCAGCGTCCGGCCGTACTCGTTGACGTGCAGGAAGTTCGCCCGCAGCGGGTCCATCTCCCGGGCGGCGCACCAGGCCAGCCAGCCGGCGATGTCCCGCCGGTACGCCTGCCGGGTGTGCTCGCTGAGCCGCCGGTTGCGCAGCCACGCCTCGGTGAAGTCGGTGGAACCCCCCGGTAGGGCGGGCGGAGCCGACGGGCGGGGCAGCGCCGGGGCGCCCGGGGAGATCATGTGAAAAAGGTTCTCAGCTCGGGGTGGGATTCGCGACGAGGCGCGCCCGACCGGTTTCCGACACACCCCGTCGCCCGGCACCGCCGCCGTTGCCGGGCCGGGGGTACGGTCGGGCGGTGCGCGCGAGTCGGCTGGTGTCCCTGCTGCTGCTCCTGCAGACCCGGGGCCGGATGACCGCGCAGGAGCTGGCCGACGCCCTGGAGGTGTCGGTACGCACCGTCTACCGGGACGTCGAGTCGCTCGGCGCCGCCGGCGTCCCGGTCTACGCCGACCGTGGCCCGGCCGGCGGCTACCGCCTGCTGGACGGCTACCGGACCCGGCTGACCGGGCTCACCGCCGACGAGGCGCAGGCGCTGTTCCTGACCGGCATGCCGGGCCCGGCGGCCGAGCTGGGGCTCGGCTCGGTGCTGGCCACCGCCGAGCTGAAGCTGCGCGCCGCGTTGCCCGCCGAGCTGGCCGATCGCGGCGAGCGGATCCGGCAGCGGTTCCACCTCGACGCGCCGACCTGGTTCCGGGAGCCGGAACCGACCCCGCACCTGGCCGCGTTGGCCCGGGCGGTGTGGGAGGACCGCCGGGTCGAGGTGCGCTACCGGCGGTGGAAGGCGCCCCGGGAGGTGACCCGGGTGCTCGCGCCGCTCGGCGTGGTACTCAAGGCCGGCCGCTGGTACCTGGTCGCCGACGTCGGGGGCGACGTGCGCACCTACCGGGTCGGGGCGGTGCTCGACCTGGCCGTCCTCGACGAGCACTTCGACCGGCCCGACGGCTTCGACCTGGGCCGCTGCTGGCAGGAACACGCCGACCGCTACGAGCGCGGCGTCTACCGGGCCGAGGCGACGGTACGGATGACCATGGCGGCGCTGGAGCTGACCGGGTACGTCTTCCCGCCGGCGATGGCCCGGGCGGCCCGGGCGGCGGCCGGCCCGCCCGACGAGCACGGCTGGCTGCGCACCACCGTGCCGATCGAGTCGGTCCGGCACGGCCACATCGAGCTGCTGAAGCTCGGCGCGGAGGCGGAGGTGCTGGCTCCGGCGGAGCTGCGGGAGCGGTTCGTCGGCACCGCCCGGGCGCTGGCCGCGCTCTACCCGCCAGCGTCCGAAGGGTGCCCGGACCCGCCGCGGGGCGGGTCCGGCGTACCGGAACCCGCCCCGGAAGCGGTCAGGCGTTGATCTGCTTGCGGCCGTTGCCGTTGGCGGTGATGCTGATCCGCCGCGGCTTGGCCCGCTCGGCGATCGGGATGCGCAGCGTCAGCACCCCGTTGTCGTAGCCGGCCTCGAGCTTGTCGGTGTCGAGGGCGTCGCCGAGGAACAGCTGCCGGCTGAAGATGCCCATCGGGCGCTCGGCGGCGACGAGCTCGACCTTGTCGCCGGTGGGCCGGCGGCGCTCGGCGCGGACGGTCAGCACGTTGCGCTCCACAGTGCAGTCGATGCTGTCCGGGTCGACGCCGGGCAGGTCGAACGCGGCGTAGAAGTAGTCGCCGTCGCGGTAGGCGTCCACGTGCATCGTGGCCGGACGGGCGGCGGTGCCGAAGAACTGCTCGGCGAGCCGGTCGATCTCACGGAACGGGTCGGTGCGCATCAGCATGGTCGTGCCTCCTCGGTTCTCCTGGCCGAAGGTTTCAGGTTGAGTCTGGACGACTCAACTTCCTCCTCCGTAATAGCGCGGGAAACGACAGTCGTCAACTCGGCAGCAGCTTTGGACAGGGCGCGGGCCTCGACCAGGTCGCTGCGGGTGTCCGGCGGGATCGTTTCGCCCGACGAACGATCAGGCGCCGGTGCGCCAGTAGACGCCTTGGTCCCGGGCGAGCAGGCACTCGTCGACCAGGTACCGCCGCAGGGTCACGTGGTCCGAGCCGCCACCGGCGCACCAGGCGCGCAGCGTGTCGTCCACCGCCCGCTCCGGGTAGCGCACGCCCGGCTCGAAGCTGCCGGCGATGTGCCCCAGCAGCACCCGGCGTCGGCCGCGCTGCGCCGGCAGGGCGACCAGCACCCCGTCGCGCAGGAACGTGTGCAGGATCCGCTGCTCCGGCTCCTCCGCCGGCCGGGCCGGCGGGTCGGTGCGGGCCGCCTCGCGCAGCCGGTCGGCGTCCACCCGCAGGTCGCTGTCGTCGCCGGTGACCAGGCCGGCGTCGCGCAGCCGGCGGATCGCCGTGACGACCGGCCGCGCCGCCAGCCCGGTCCGGGCGGCCACCGCCGGGGCGTCCGCGGCGCCGAGCACGATCGCCGCGAAGACCTGCCGCCGTACGTCGTCGGCGAGCGCCCCCGCCAGAGCCTGCGTCGTCATGCCGGCCACCCTGCCAGCGCGGGGTACGGCGGCGCGAGGCGATTTCCCGGTCGTCAGTCGGCCGGCCGCTCGGCGACCAGCACCACCCGGCGCAGCAGGTCGGCCAGCAGCCGCCGCTGCTCGGGGTCGAGGGCGGCCAGCAGCCGGTGCTCCTCCGCGCCCCGCACGTCCATGGCGCCCCGCCAGGCGGCCCGGCCGGCGTCGGTGAGCTCGACGTCGACCCGGCGCCGGTCGACGGCCGACGGGATGCGCCGGACGAACCCCCGCCGTGCCAGCGTGTCCACCCGGGCGGTGACCGAGGCGGGCGCTATGGCCAGGTCGCGGGCCAGGTCGGACGGGGCGGCCCGGCCGCCGCGCCCGGCCAGGGCGTGCAGCGTGTCGTACTCGTGGCCCTGCAGGTCGAGCGTCGCCAGCACCCGCTGCTTGACGGTGCGCAGGTGCCGGGTGAGGAACTGCATCCGGGTGACCGCGCCCTCGATGTCGGGGTCGAGGTCGGGCAGGACCGGCAGCCAGCGTTCCACGTGCCGGTCGACCTGATCGCGGGCGGTCATGGCGGACAGCGTACGTCAACAACGAAATATTCGTTGACGAAAGGTTCGACGTCGAAGTAGCTTGCCCGGGTGACCCATCCCCTGCGCGTCCGTTCCTTCCGGCTGCTCTTCCTCAGCCGTACCGTCTCGGCAGTCGGCGACGCCGTGGTGCCCGCCGCCCTCGCCCTGGCCGTGCTCCGCGCGACCGGCTCCCCCGGCGCGCTCGCCCTGGTGCTGGCCTGCGCCACCGTCCCCCGCCTGCTCCTGCTGCCACTCGGCGGCGTGCTCGCCGACCGGTTCGACGCCCGCCGGGTCGCGATCGCGGCCGACCTGGTCCGTTGCGCCGCGCAACTCGTTGTCGGCGTCGAACTCCTCGGCGACCCGGGCCTGACCCCGATCGCGGTGGCCACCGCGGTCGGCGGCGCCGCCGGCGCATTCGCCCTGCCCACCGCCGCACCCCTGGTCGCCGCCACGGTCACCCCGGCCCAGCGGCAACCGGCCAACGCGCTCGTCGGCGTCACCGCCAACGCCAGCCGGCTCGCCGGCCCGGCACTGGCCGGCGCGCTGATCTGGGCCGCCGGGCCGGGCTGGGCCTTCCTGTTCGACGCCGCCTCGTTCGCGGTCAGCGCCGCGCTGCTCGCCGCCGTCCGGATCCGGCACGTGCCGCTGCCCGCCCCGTCCCTGCGCACCGACCTGGCGCACGGCTGGCGGGAGGTACGCGCCCGCGACTGGTACTGGACCAGCCTGGTCGCCCACGGCGTGTGGAACGGCGCCGCCGCCGTGCTGATGACCCTCGGGCCCGCGGTGGCCGTGCACCGACTCGGCGGCGAGGGCGTCTGGGTGCTGCTGCTGCAGGCCGGGGCGGTCGGCATGCTCGCCGGTTCGCTGCTGGCCGCGCGGGTGCGGCCGCGCCGCCCGGTGCTGCTGGCCAACCTCGCCCTGGCCGGGTACGCGGCGCCGCTGGCGCTGCTGGCTGTCGCCGCCCCCGC
Source organism: Micromonospora sp. S4605 (assembly GCF_003176715.1). Taxonomy (NCBI): domain Bacteria; kingdom Bacillati; phylum Actinomycetota; class Actinomycetes; order Micromonosporales; family Micromonosporaceae; genus Micromonospora; species Micromonospora sp. S4605. The sequence continues at coordinate 4,834 of NZ_QGSW01000137.1, read as the reverse complement.
CCCGCTGGTGATCGCCGCGTACGGGCTGGCGCTTACCGCCCTCGGCTACCTCAACCCGGTCTGGGAGACCGTCGTGCAGCACGAGTTCCCGCCGCAGGTGCTCGCCCGGGTCACCTCGTACGACTGGCTGGTCTCGCTGGCCGCGACGCCGCTCGGCTACGCCCTCGCACCGGTCGCGGCACGGGCCTTCGGCGACCCCGCGCCGCTGCTCACGGCCGGCCTGCTGGTGCTGGTGGCCTGCGCCGGCACCGCGGCCGTGCCGGGCGTACGCCGACTGACCCTGGCCCCGCGCGACGACCTGGCGGCCGCCGCGCGGTGACCCGGCGCGGGTGCGGGCTGGCTCATAGCGGGTGCCCGGTGGTGGCGTCCACGTGGTCGGGCACCGGGTCGTGCCGGTCCCCGACGCTGGACGTGCCGGACGGCTCGAACATCAGGATCGACGCGCCGCCCGGCGACGACGGGCGGTGCGCCACCCCGCGCGGTACCACGTGGACGGACCCGCGCGGCAGCACCACCTCCCGCTCCGCGCCGCCCTCCCCGTCACGCGACGCGATGCGCAACTCGCCCTCCAGCACCAGGAAGAACTCGTCGGTGTCGTCGTGGGTGTGCCAGACGTGCTCGCCGGCCACCTTGGCGATCCGCACGTCGTAGTCGTTGACCCGGGTGACGATCCGGGGGCTCCACAGCTGGGTGAACCCGGCCAGCGCGGCGGCCAGGTCGATCGGCTCGGCTCTCATCCGTCCATCCTGCCCGGCCGGGCCGCCCCCGTCAGCCCGCGTCGCGGAGCAGCCAGTGGTGGCACCGGCGGGCGATGATGGGCGGGTGGCCGAACCCGTCACCGACGTCACCGACCGCGCCCCCGACGAGCCGACCGCGCCGGAACAGCCACCCGCGCCCGGTCCGCGCGCCCGCGGTCCGTGGCTGGTCGCCGCCGCCACGAGCACGGTGCTGCTGCTGCTCGCCACCCGCTACGGCTACCACCGCGACGAGCTGTACTTCCTGCTCTGCGGCCGGCACCTCGACTGGGGCTACGTCGACCAGGGCCCGCTGGCGCCGGCGCTGGCCCGGCTCGCCGACACCGTCGCCCCGGGCAGCCTGCTCGCGCTGCGGACGCCGTCGGCGCTGATCGCCGGCGCCGCGGTGCTGCTCACCGCGGCAATCGCCCGCGAACTCGGCGCCGGCCGGGGTGGGCAGACCTTCGCCGCGTTCCTCGCCGCCACCTCCGGCATCGTCCTCGCTCCCGGGCACCTGCTCAGCACCACCACCGTCGACCTGCTGGTCTGGCTGGCCGCGGCGTGGTGCGCGGTCCGGCTGCTGCGTACCGGCGACAGCCGCTGGGCGCTCGGCGTCGGGCTGGCCCTCGGCGTCGGGATGCTCAACAAGCTGCTGCCCGCCCTGCTCGCGGCCGGGCTGCTGGCCGGGGTGGCCGTCGCCGGGCCGCGCCGGCTGCTGCGTGACCGCTGGGTGCTCGCCGCCGCCGCGCTGGCCGCGCTGCTCGCCGCGCCCACCCTGAGCTGGCAGGCCACCCACGGGTTCCCGCAGCTGTCGGTGGCCGCCTCGATCGCCGGCGGGGACAGCTCCTACAGCGGTCGCCTCGACGCGCTCGTGCTGCAGTTCGTCATCATCAGCCCGTACGCGGTGCCGATCTGGGTGGCCGGGCTGGTGGCGCTGCTGCGCCGACCACGGTGGCGGGCGTACCGGGCGGTGGGCTGGGCGTGGCTGGTGGTCGTCGCCGTGGTGCTGGCCGCCGGTGGCAAGGGCTACTACGACGCGCCCCTGCTGCTGGTGCTCACCGCCGCCGGCGCGGTGGTCGCCGCCGGTTGGGCGGCCCGGGCCCGGTGGCGGCCCGGCCTGCTGGCGGCCGGCGCCGCGCTGACCGTCGCCGGCAGCGCGGTGCTCCTGCTGCCCACCCTGCCGGCGCAGCGGCTGCCCGACGTGGTCGTCGCTGTCAACTACGACGCCGGCGAGACGATCGGCTGGCCCGCGTTCGCCGACTCGCTCGCCACCGTCCACCGTGGCCTGCCCGCCGGTCAGCGGGCGCGGGCCGTGATCCTCACCGGCAACTACGGCGAGGCGGGCGCGGTGGCCCGCTACGGGCCGGCCCGCGGGCTGCCCGCCGCCTACTCCGGCCACAACAGCATGGCCGACTTCGGCCGCCCGCCGGAGAACGCCGACGTGGTGATCGCCGTCGGGTGGCAGCGCCCGGACCGGCTGCGCGGCTGGTTCACCGAGGTCACCCTGGCCGGGCGGGTGGACCAGCGGGTCGAGGTGGACAACGACGAGAACGGCGGCCCGATCTGGGTCTGCCGGGGGCTGCGGCGCCCGTGGGCGCAGTTCTGGGACGCCGAGGTACGCCACCGCGGCTGACCCGGGCGCCGTCGCGGCCCGGCCGGCGGTTCACTCCCCCGTCGGGCCGCCCGCCAGTTCGGCGACGATGTCCAGGTGCCCGAGATGGCGGGCGTACTCCTGGACCAGGTGGAACAGCACCCGCTCCAGGGTCGCCGGGTCGGCGCCGTCCCACCGCGGGCCGGGCGCGCCGACCGCCGCCAGGTCGTTGCCGCTCACCACGGCGGTGGTGTGCGCGCCCTGCGCGCGCAGCGCCGCCACCAGGTCGTCGCGGGTCTCCTCGGCGGCGACGTGCCAGCGGTCGCCGCGCCGGTCCCCCCACGGCTCGGCGACGTCCCGGCCCTGGAACCCCCACTCGATCCAGCGCAGCTCCACGAACCGCAGGTGCTTCACCAGCTCCAGCGGGGTCCAGCCGGACGCCACCCGGCTGCGCCGCACCTCCTCCTCGGGCAGCGCGCACACCTTGGCCAGCAGGCTCTCCCGGAAGTAGTCGAGGTAGCGCAGGAACACCCCGGCACGGCTGGCCGCCGGGGCGGTGGGCTCGGGAAACGGCATCGTCACCGGGCCATTGTCCGTCGCGCACGGCGGCGGCGGTCAGGGCGCCCTCCACCGCGGCGGGGCACGTGGTGATCAGCCGGCCGGGGCGCGGATACCGGAGCTGCGCGGCGGCGCCGGGTGCGGCAGAGTGGCACCCGACGAACCGAGGGCGGCCCACCGGGCCGGCGAGAGAAGGCGGTGGCCGTGGAGGGTTCGACCGGGGTGGTGTTCCCGAAGACCGACGCCGGGCGCAGCACCTCCGCGCTCGGCCGGGCGGTCGTCGCCGACGCCCTGCGCGCCGTCGACCCGGTCGGGGCCCGCTCGGCCGAGCACGAGACCAACTGGCGGCACGGCTACCTCGGGCACTTCCGGCGACTCGTCGAGGCCGGCCTGCTCTCCCGGGACGCTGCCGTGACGATCGCCCGGGACGGGCTCGCCGCGCTGCACCGCCGGATGACCGTGGTCCGCGACGACGGCACCGAGATCGGCCTGGACCAGCTCTTCACCACCCCGGGCGGCGACGCGCCGCTGGACACCGCGACGGTCACCGGCACCGGCGACCCCGACCGCGAGCTGACGCTGCCCTACCGGGGCCGGCGGCTGCGCGGCGACGAGCTGCTGCGCCGGCTCGACGCCTGGGTCACCGCCGGCGTCGTCGAGCCGTCCTGCGCCGAGGCGGTACGCGCCGTCGCGGCCAACCCGGACTGGCTCGACCTGCGCGACCAGCGCGTCGTCGTGCTCGGCGCGGGCGCCGAGATGGGTCCGCTGCCGTCCGTGCTGCGCTGGGGCGGCGACGTGGTCGCGGTGGACCTGCCCCGGCCGGAGATCTGGCGGCGGCTGCTGCAGACCGCCCACCGCCACGGCGGGCGGCTGCACGTGCCGGTGCCCGCCGGCACCGACGACGCCGCGCTCGCCGAGCACGCCGGCGCCGACCTGCTGCACCGCCTGCCGCAGGTCGCCGACTGGCTGCTCGGTGTCGACGGCCGGCTCGTGCTCGGCAACTACGTCTACGCCGACGGCGCCACCAACGTCCGGGTCGCCACGGCGGTCGACGCGCTCACCCACCACCTGCAGGAGCGCCGCGACGACGTGGCGCTGGCCTTCCTGGCCACCCCCACCGACGTCTTCGCCGTCCCCGGCGACGCGGTACGCCACGCCGAGCGCGGCTACGCGGCCCGCGGCATGCTCCGCCGGTCGCTGCGGGTGGCCTCCGGCGGCCGGCTGCTGCACCGCAACTACCCGCCGGACGCCGACCCCGGCGTCAACGACAGCCTCGTCCCGCAGCAGGGTCCCAACTACGCGCTGGCCAAGCGGTTGCAGCGGTGGCGGGCGACGGTGGCCCGGGACGCCGGGGCGACCGTGTCGTTCAAGGTGGCGCCGCCCACCCGCACCCGCTCGGTGCTGCGCAACCGGGCGCTCGCCGCCGCGTACGCGGGCGCGCACCGGTTCGGCATCGAGGTGTTCGAGCCGGCCACCAGCAACACCCTGATGGCCGCGCTGCTGGTGCACGACCTGCGCACCGGCGCGCCGGCCCAGCCGCACCCGTGGCAGGACGAGGCGTACGGCGCCGCGCACGGCGGGCTGTGGCGCGTGCCGAACGCCCCGCGCAGCGCCCTGGGCCTGGCCGTGCTGCTCGGCCTCGGTGGCGCGCGGACCTGACCCGCCGCGGCGCGGCCAGCCGGCCGGCACACCCCGACCGGCATCGGGTGCCGGCGGACCGGACAACGCCCGCCGCTGTTCCGGCGGTACGGCCGTCACGCCTCGGTCGGCTCGCCGGGCGCCGCGGCCCGGGCGGACGTGGGGTCGACCTCCGCCCGCAGGGTGACCGTGCGGTCGGTGTGCTCGACCGCGAACAGGGTGCCGGGCGGGAACGCCGCCAGCGTCTCCGGCGGCAACTGGAGGGTGCCGTCCCCGGCCACCACGGCGTACTCCCGGCCGTCCCGCCCCTCGG
>NZ_QGSW01000147.1:0-13965 GCF_003176715.1 Micromonospora sp. S4605 | reverse complement strand
CACCGTCCGCGATTACGAACGGCTGCCCGCCCACCACGCCGCGATGGTCCAGTGGGCCATGGTCATCGTCATGGCCCGCCGCCTCGCCCGCCACCAGAACACCTGAAACCCTTATTTACCAGGCTCTTACAGAGGAGTAGCCCGTTGTCACGGGTCAATTGACGCCTGAGGCGACGATCGCCGGGCGACATGTCCGGAAAAATGCGGGCCAAAGCGCGCGCCAGGATAGCCGGCGTTCACGTTACGGTTTGGCCACGATCACCCAGAGTGACGGTGGTTATAAAGTCCCATGAGGAGAGCGCCGCCAGCCGGCAAAGTGTCACAACCGGCGGTGCCGCAACGGCCGGGCCGGGGGAGAACGGCCAGGCCACCGGCCCGGACGAGCGGGGGCCCGCCCGGAGCATGCGCTCCGGGCGGGCCCCCTGATGCCCCGTCGCCGGGACCGTTCGGGTCAGCTCCCCGCCGGCGTGACGTACACGATGGCGTACGAGTTGTCCTTCGCGGCCTTCTTGATGACGATCGAGACGCCGTAGTTCACGCCCAGGTCACCGGGGTTGCCGGTGCCCAGGACGATGACGCCACCGCCCAGGGTCTGGCCGTAGTACTCCGGCGCCGGCGTGCCGTCCGGGTGGGTCACCCGGGTGGTGTACTGCGCGCTGTCCCGCGAGGGCAGCACCACCGAGGCGTCGCTGTCCCGGGCGTACGCCGCACCGTCGCGGATCTCGATGCCCGGGTACCAGCCCTTGGCGTCGGTGAAGCCCTTCACCGCCGGCTGCGACCCGAACGTGGTGCAGTACTCGCTGTACGGCTCGTCCGCCGCCTCCAGGCACTCCTTGAACGGGTACGTCGGCTTCAGCGAGAACGCCGCGTTCGCCGACTGCGGACGGCTGGGCAGGTTGTCCAGCACCGACGGGTCCTTGACCGCCGCCTCGCCCGTCCGCCGGAACGGGTCGAAGTGCGAGTCGACGATCAGCAGGCCGCCCTTGGCTCCGTAGCTGGGCAGCGCGGTCATCTGCGCGGTGACGTGGTTGACGTCGCCCAGCGCGGTGTCCCGGTACCAGACCAGCATGCCCGGCGCGTTGTACGAGACCCGGTCGACCTTCCACGCGTCGCGCGAGTAGACCGTGTCGTAGGTGTACTTCAGGCCCTTGTCGAAGCCGTCGAAGTTGCGCCACTCGGCCAGGTAGTAGTGCGCCTGCACCGAGGTGCCGCTGTCGATCCGCCAGCCCGGGCCGTTGGTGTCGACGAAGGTGCCGCCGGTCGCGGTCCAGCCGTTGGTGCCGCTCTCGACGTCGTCGCTCCAGGTGGTGGCGCCACCGCCGGTCACCGAGAAGTCGTCGGCGAACCAGCCCCGCTCCAGGAAGGCCGCGTCGGTCGCCTGGCGCAGCCGCAACTGCACCGTCTGTCCGGCATACGCCGACAGGTCGACATAGTCGTGCCGCCAGCCGTGGCTGTCACCGGTGAGGCCGTACTTCTTACCGCCGTACTCGGCCATGTTCCCGTTCGGGTCGGCGTAGTCGTCGTCGGTGGTGACGAGCTTGCCGGTCGAGTCGTAGACCTTCTGCTCGGCCCAGGTGGCGCCGCCGTCGGTCGAGATCTCGACGAAGCCGTAGTCCCAGTCCTGCTCGATGACGTAGTTGTTCCACATCCAGAACTTCGCGTCGGCAGCCGCCGGCACCGCCACCTGACGGGCGATCTTGACGTCCGCCCAGTCCTGGTCCGCGCCGGAGTACCACATGTTCGCGCCGCTGTGCGGCGTGGCCAGCGTGATCACCTTGTCCGGCAGGTCGATCTTGATGCCGTCCTGGGTGCCGACCGGGGTGCGCGAGGTCTGCCCGAGCTTGACGCTGCGCGGGTCGGTGCCGGGGGCCAGGGTGAGCGGGTCCGCCCAGCCGAGCACCCACTTGTCCCACAGACCCATGTGCGTGGGCAGCGCCTGGAAGACCTCGCCGGAGTGCGAGCCCGAGGCCATCAGGTCCCAGAAGTCCACGTCCGAGTCGGCGTTGCCGCTGGTGTCGTAGAGGTCCGGCAGGCCCAGGTCGTGGCCGTACTCGTGGGCGAAGACGCCGACCCCGGCGTCCTCCGGCTGCACGATGTAGTTCGACACCTGCAGGTTGGTGCCGGGAATGGTGTAGCCGCCCGCGATCGAGGAGGAGTGCGCCCAGACCGCGTAGATTCCCTCGGCGCCGCCGCCGCGCGACTTGCCCTGGCCGGCGTGCACCAGCACCAGGTGGTCGATCACGCCGTCCGGCTCGAAGACGTTGCCGTCACCGTCGCGGTCGCCCTGGTCCTCGATGTCGTAGTCGGCCCAGGGGAAGTCCGGGTCCATCGCCGCGAGAGTGTCGATCGCGTCGGTGGCCAGTCGGCCCGCGCCTCGCGGGTTGTCCGGATGGCCGTTCATCGCCTGCTGCCGCCCGGCGACCCAGGTGCCATCCTCGTCCTGGAAGCAGCGCGACGCCGCGTACCAGCCCTCCGAGTGCGGCACGGTGATCCACGGGCTGGCCTGCCCGTCCACCGTGTACGCGCCCTTGGACATCTCCAGGTACATGTTGTGCATGGTGCGACCGCGCAGGTCGATACCCGGCTTGCCGTCCGGGCCCGTCAGGTCCTTGCGGACCCGCTCGGTGATGCCCGTCTTGGTGTAGAGCATCTTGTCGAAGTGCTCCGGCGAGAAGTCCGGCACCCAGAACGAGTTGTTGTCCTTGTGCGGCAGGGTCGCCGGGTTCGGGATGTTGTTGTGCTTCGGGCCGTTCTGCACGGTGCCCGGGACGCAGGTCCGGTCCTCGAACACGGTCCGCGGGACCATGACGTCGGTGAAGTCGTCGTTGGCCTGGTCGTTGAACTCCACCAGCAGGGTCAGCAGCTTCGCCGTCTGGGTGCTCGGCGCCTGCTTGATCTTGCGGGGGCTCTTCCCGGACTTGATCGACTTGGCCTCCAGCCGGGCCAGTTCCCGGGCCGCGACCGGGTTGCCCCGAGCGTACTTGCGGTCGAACGCCCGCGCCTCGTCGGCCGGTGAGGTGTAGATGCCTTCCTTGCCCTTGACCTCGCGGCCGGCGGTGTCCGGCTGCACCTCCGGCTCGGCATAGTTGATGTAGAACTCGTCCGCCCCGATCACCGCCTTCGGCGCGGCGGACGTCTCGGCTGCCGCGCTGCCCGTCACGGTCAGTGACGTGGCCGCGAGGGCGATGGCGGGCAGCGCGACGAGTAGGCGTCGGCGCGGCCCGACTTGCGATCTTCTGTTCATGCCGCTCCATTTCTCGGGCATGGGAGGAGGGAGTCGGCCGGCCTCACTGACAGTGATGTTCATCGAAACCGTCCGACGTGCGTGAACCTAAATCAGAACGGTTCCGAACGACAGGGGGCGGCCGTCGCCTGTGTCCGTTCAGCTTCTCCGCGCTCCACCGACCGACCGATGTGACGCTGGTAGGACGGTCCGGTTCGTACCCGTAAGAAATGACCAAGGGTGGCGGTCCGTCCGGACCGCCACCCTCGGTTGGCGTACGCCTGTGCTCAGTCCTCGTCGGACTTGCCGGCGCCCATGCCGGAGGCGATCAGCTCCATCACCGAGGAATCCTGGAGGGTGGTGACGTCGCCCAGCGACCGGTGCTCCGCGACGTCCCGGAGCAGCCGGCGCATGATCTTCCCGGAGCGGGTCTTCGGCAGATCGGGCACCAGCATGATCTGCCGCGGCTTGGCGATCGGGCCGAGCGTCTTCGCCACGTGGTTGCGCAGGTCGGCGATGAGTTGCTCGCCCGCGTCGCCGGAGGTGTCGATGCTGCCGCGGGGGATGGCGAACGCGACGATCGCCTGCCCGGTGGTCGGGTCGGTCGCGCCGACCACCGCCGCCTCGGCCACCGACGGGTGCGAGACCAGCGCCGACTCCACCTCGGTGGTGGAAATGTTGTGGCCGGACACCAGCATCACGTCGTCCACCCGGCCGAGCAGCCAGATGTGCCCGTCGTCGTCCTTCTTCGCCCCGTCCCCGGCGAAGTACATGCCGTCGAACCGCGACCAGTACGTCTCGATGAACCGGTCGTCGTCGCCCCAGATGGTGCGCAGCATGGACGGCCACGGCTCGCGCAGCACCAGGTAACCGCCGCCACCGTTGGGCACCGACTGGCCCTGGTCGTCCACCACGTCGGCGACGATGCCCGGCAGCGGCGTCATCGCGCTGCCCGGCTTCGCGGCGGTCACCCCGGGCAGCGGGGAGATCATGATGGCCCCGGTCTCGGTCTGCCACCAGGTGTCCACGACGGGCAGCACGCCCCGGCCGACGTGCTGCCGGTACCAGATCCACGCCTCCGGGTTGATCGGCTCGCCGACGCTGCCGAGCAGCCGCAGCGACGACAGGTCGTGGCCGGCGGGGATGTCCTCGCCCCACTTCATCATCGTGCGGATCAGCGTCGGCGCGGTGTAGAGGATGGTCACCTTGTACTTGTCGACGATCTCCCAGAACCGGCCCTTGTGCGGGGTGTCCGGGGTGCCCTCGTACATCACCTGGGTGGCGCCGTTGGAGAGCGGGCCGTAGACGATGTAGGAGTGGCCGGTGACCCAGCCGATGTCGGCGGTGCACCAGTAGACGTCGGTCTCCGGCTTCAGGTCGAACACCGCGTGCGTGGTGTACGACGTCTGGGTCAGGTAGCCGCCGGTGGTGTGCAGGATGCCCTTCGGGCGGGCGGTGGTGCCGCTGGTGTAGAGGATGAACAGCGGGTGCTCGGCGTCGAACGGCTGGGCGGCGTGCTCCGGCGAGGCCGTCTCCACCGTCTCGTGCCACCAGTGGTCCTTCTCGGACCAGGCCACGTCCTCACCGGTGCGGCGCACCACCAGCACGTGCTCCACCGACGGGCACTTGGCCACCGCGTCGTCCACGGTCGGCTTCAGCGCCGACGGCTTGCCCCGCCGGAAGCCGCCGTCGGCCGTGATCACCACCTTGGCGGTGGCGTCCTGGATCCGGTTGGTCAGCGCGTCGGCCGAGAAGCCGCCGAAGACCACGCTGTGCGTGGCGCCGATCCGGGCGCAGGCCAGCATCGCGACCGCCGCCTCCGGGATCATCGGCAGGTAGATCGCCACCCGGTCGCCGGCCGTGACGCCGAGATCGGTCAGCGCGTTCGCCGCCTGGCAGGTGAGCCGGTGCAGTTCGGCGTACGTGATGGTCCGGGTGTCGCCCGGCTCGCCCTCCCAGTGGATGGCGACCTTGTCGCCCCGGCCCGCCTCGACGTGCCGGTCCAGACAGTTGTACGCCACGTTGAGCTGGCCGCCGACGAACCACTTCGCGAACGGCGGGTTCGACCAGTCCAGCACCTGGTCCCACTGCTTCGCCCAGGTCAGCCGCCCGGCCTGCCGCTCCCAGAAGGCCAGCCGGTCGGCCTCCGCCTCGGCGTACGCGTCCGCCTTGACGTTGGCGTCGGCGGCGAGTTCGGCCGGCGGCGGGAACTGGCGCGTCTCGTTCAGCAGATTGGCCAATGCCTCGCTCATGCCGTGCTCCCTCGTCGCTCGGGTGACCTGCGTCTCGTTGCAGGAGAGGTTAGTCGGCGCCCCCGGGCGGCGGCGACCGGTCATCGGCCGGATCGCGCCGAGCGGCCCACGACGCGCGCCGGACGGCGCGGTGCCGGCCCCGCCGCCGAACCTCGACCGGTCCGGGTGCGGTGATCCGGACCGGTCACGGCGGTGCGTCGAGGCTCTTCGAGGTGCCGCCCGCCGCGGGTGCCGGTTCGCTCGCCGCCGGGCCGGTGGTGGTCGGGATCGCGTTCGGGTCGGGTCCGGCCCGCGACGCGCGGCCGGGTCGCTAGCGTGACGGGGTGACCATCGACCCGCTCGCCCCGCTGCTGGAGCTCGCCGACATCGCCCCCGCCGTCGAGCGGGCCCGCGAGCGCTTCGACCAGGCGCTGCGGCACCGCGCGCTGCGCCGGCACGGCGGCCAGGTCGCGGCCGAGGTCAGTCTCCGCTCCGCGGTGGCCAGCGCGGCCCTCGAGGGGTACGCCCACGACCGGGAGGCCGTCCGGGCCGGCACGGTCACCGAGCCGGTGCTGCAGGGCGCGCTGCGGGTGGCCGGAGCGCTGCCCGGGTTGAGCGAGCTGTGGCCGAAGGCGCCCCGGCAGGCGCTGGCCAAGCTGCACGTGCTCGCCGCCCGGGACGTGGTCGCCGAGGCCGAGCTGGGCCGCCCGGTGGCCGACCCGGTGGTGGCCACCCGGCTGGACGGGCTGGCCGGGCTGGCCGCTGGCGGCACCAAGGTCTCCCCGCTGGTGCTGGCCGCCGTCGTGCACGGTGAACTGCTGAACCTGCGCCCGTTCGCCGGACCGTCCGGGCTGGTCGCCAGGGGAGCCGCCCGGCTGGTGCTGCTCTCCAGCGGGTTCGACCCGCGCGGCCTGCTCGCCGTCGACGTGGGCCACCAGCAGCGGGAACCCGAGTACGTCGGCTCGGCCGGCGCCTTCGCCACCGGTACCCCGGACGGGCTCCGCTCCTGGCTGCGGCACTACATGACGGCGGTCGAGGTCGGCGCTGACCAGCTCACCGCCATCGGCGACGAGATCCTCGCCGCCGCCTGAGCGAGCCGGTCAGGCGGCGGGAGCGGTACGGGTGCGGCGGTGCCGGCCGTACCAGGCGATGCCGATGGCCACCCCGACGCCGACGCCGAGTGCCGCCGCGGCGACCGGCACGGCGGGGCGCTCGCGCAGCCGCCGGCCCAGCGGGATCGGGTGCCGGAACTCCAGCACCGGCCAGGAGTTCTCCGTCGCCAGCTTGCGCAGCTGCCGGTCCGGGTTGACCACCGTCGGGTGGCCCACGCACTCCAGCAGCGGACGGTCGCTGTACGAGTCGGAGTAGGCGTACGAGTCGGCGAGGTCGTACCCGCGCGCGGTGGCCAGCTCGCTGACCGCGTCGACCTTGCTCGGCCCGGCGGCGTAGAACTCCACCTCGCCGCTGTAGCGGCCGTCCACCACGCCCATCCGGGTGGCGATCACGTCGGTGACCCCGAGCAGCGCGCCGATCGGGCGGACCATCTCCTCGCCGGAGGCGGAGACCAGCACGACGTCCCGGCCGGCCGCCTGGTGCTCCTCGATGAGGGCGGCGGCCTCGGCGTACACGTACGGGTTGATCAGCTCGTGCAGTGTCTCCGCGACGATCTGGCGGACCTGCTCCACCGGCCAGCCCTTGCAGAGCGTGGCGAGGTAGTCCCTGGTCCGAGCCATGGTCTGCTCGTCGGTGCCGCCCAGCCGGAACATCAGCTGCGCGTACGCCGACTTGACCACGTCACGCCGGGTGATCAGGCCGTCCCGGTAGAACGGCCGTCCGAACGCCAGGGCGCTCGACTTGGCGATGACGGTCTTGTCCAGATCGAAAAAAGCGGCACTTCGGCCCACGGCGCGAAAGTCTAGCCCGATGGTCTATGGTCGGCGGGTGCCCGGGGTTCCGATGCCCCCTCAGACCCACGGGCCAGCCCCACCACCTCCGCGCATCGTGACGGCGGTCACACTCTGCGAACAGGATTTCGCAGGGAGTGGAGGCGACACCACTCGACGTGAGCAGGTCCGCTCAGGCAGACTTGTCGGCACGACGAGAACTCATATCTCGGACAACGCCCAGACCCTCGGCGGTTGCACCCCCCGTGACCGCTGAGTGGGTTCGGCTCGACCCCCCCGGAGCCGAACCTCACGACGACCCCCGTCCCCCCCCGACGGGGGTCGTCCCTTTCCGGGTATGTGCTGCGGCGCAGGTCACGACCACTGGGCCAGGCCGTCGGGCAGGTTCTTGCCTGCTGGCTCGACCGCCGACGTCAGCAGATCGTCAGCAGCCGAGGCGAAGGCATCCGAGATCCGAGCGGCATGGTCAGCCGGAGTGTGTGTATAACGATTCAACGTCGTTGACGCCTGCTCGTGCCCATGACCCGCTGCATCGGGGTGACGGGGACGCCGTCGGTGACCAGCCAGGCGGCGTCGGCGTGTCTCAGAACGTGGAATCACATCCCGCCCACGGCCTCGGCCGCCCGGCACGGGCCGACCGGACCCTGTCACCGAACAGCGCGGGCCCACACGTGCCAACAGCGGCACCGACGGTGATGACTAGTCAGCGACGTGGATGACGATCTTGCCGCGGCGTTTGGCCGTCTCGAGTGCCTCGTAACCGGAGCGCGTCTCAGTGAGGGGCAGCACGCGGTCCAGCACCGGCCTCAACCGGCCGCTGTCGACGAACTCGGCGATGGACCGCAACGTGTTCTGGTCGGGCTCGACGATGAAGTACACCCCCCGAACGCCGTGCCGGGCTGCTTCCTGCTCGTCGGGAGGCGCGGCGAGGGTGACCAGGACACCGCCCGGTTTCAGGACCGACCAGGACCGCGACTGCGTCGCTCCTCCGACGAGATCGACGACCACGTCCACGTCGCGGACGTGATCCTCGAAGCGGTCGTGCGCATAGTCGATGACCTGCTCGGCACCCAGACCCTTGACGAACTCCAGGTCGGCCGCCGCCGCCGTTGCGCTCACGCGAGCACCGAGACCGGCCGCGAGCTGCACCACGAAGATCCCCACGCCGCCGGCGCCGCCCTGCACCAGGACGTGCTGGCCGGCCTGCAGATCGGCGTGGTCCACCAGTGCCTGCCAGGCACTCAAGGCAGCGAGTGGGAGCGCCGCGGCGTGGTCGTGGTCAACGGTGGCGGGTTTGGCCGCCAGGACGGCAGCGGGCAGGACGACGTACTCGGCGGCCGCGCCATCGCGGGTGAACGGGATCAAGCCGTAGACGGCCTCCCCCTCGGCGGGGCTCTCCACCCCCGCGCCGGACGCCGCGACGACTCCGGAGAACTCGTGCGACGGGATGATCGGGGTGCGCTCGGGTCCGGTCCCGTCCGAGCTGTGCGTCCAGGTTTCCGGCCAGGTGAGCTCATGGGGTGTCATGGAAGCGGCCTTCACGGCCACCAACACCTCACCCGGCCCCGGCTCGGGCCGCGGCGCCTCCTCGTACACGAGTTGCTCCGGCCCGCCCCTGGTGTGGGCTCTCACGGCGTGCATCGTGCTCATCCGACGGCTTCTCCTTCCCGACCACATGTCGATCAGCCCGCCGGCCGCCCCTGGGGAGAACCGCAGTCTGACTCCCGCATTGTCTGGCGGTTCGGCAGCCGGCTGGCGGACTTCCGTGATCCTTGCCCCTTTGGCGCAGGAGCGCGCTGGATCAGGGACCTGGCTCGTCGGCGTCTTCGCTCCAGCTCTCCTGGTCGGCGAGTCCCCACCGCCACAGTTCCAGCAGCACGGGCCGCAGGGACTGTCCGCGCCGCGTCAGCGCGTAGCTGACGTGTTCGCCGGCGGTGGTCCGGTCGAGGATGTCGTAGTCCCGCAGGGTTCGCAGCCGCTCGGTGAGCGTCTTCGCGCTGATCGGGCCGACTCCCGTACGGATCTGCGAGAACCGCCGTGGCCCGCCGAGCAGCTCTCGGATGATCATGGCGTTCCATTTGCCGCCGATGATGTCGAGTGTCCTCGACAACGGACACGCGCCGGCGACGAGGTCCGGCGACATCCAGTGCATCTCGGCTCCTCCGGTTACTTGAAAGAAACCAACCCCGCTGCGCGAGTATGCCGCCGGCCGACAGCGACCAGGGAGACAGGAGCCGGTGACATGGACAGCAGGGTGGTGTTGATCGGGGGACCGACGGTACTGATCGAGGTGGGCGGGGTGCGCCTGCTCACCGATCCGACGTTCGACCCGGCCGGATCCAGCTACTCGCTGGGACCGGTGCGGTTGGGGAAGGTGGCCGGCCCGGCACTCGCCGCGGCGGCGTTGGGGCGCGTCGACGCGGTGCTACTCAGCCATGATCAGCATCCGGACAACCTGGACGGCGCCGGTCGCGAGTTCCTGCGAACGGTACCGATGGTGCTCACCACGCCCGCCGCAGCCGCCCGGCTGGGTGGTGCGGCCGTCGGGCTGGCACCGGGTGAGCGGTGTGCGGTGCGGGGAGTCGGGGGGAGCGTCACGGTGACCGGCGTCTCCGCCCAGCACGGGCCGCCCCGGCTGTCGTCCGTGCTGGGCCCCGTGACGGGCTTCCTGGTCCAGCCGGACGGCGTCCGTGAGTCGATCTACGTCTCGGGCGACACCGTGGCGGTCGACGACGTTCCAGCGGTCCCGGTGGGCCTGGCCGTCCTGCACGGCGGCGCGGCCCGACTGCCGGCGTTCGGCGAGGCGGGGCTGTCGTTCACCGCGGCGGATCTGGTTGCGGTGGCGGGGCGGCTGGGTGACTGCCCGGTGATGGTGGTTCATCACGAAGGGTGGGACCACTTCGGCGAGGAGCCAGCCGCTGTCGCGGCGGCGTTCACGCGGGCTGGCATCGCCGACCGCCTCGTGCCGCTCACGCCTGGGGGGACGGCCGCCTTTCGACTGAGCTGAGCGGAACGCGTTGGTCGTCCGGGCCGGGCGTGACCCGGTGGCGCCGGCGGCGTACGCGTCCGGCAACGGCTTCATAGCAGATCGACTGATGCGGTGGGCGTTGTCCACAGGGCGTCCCGTCGTCCACAGGCGGCGGTGCGGGGGCGGCGAGCGGGGGTGGAACGGGAGCAGGGTCTGCGGACAGCAACCCCGCCGACCGTTGGAGGCCGCGATGCCACCCCGTACCTCCGTCTCACCGCAGCGGCGCCTGCCGCTGGTCGTCACCTCGGACGGTGAACTCCTCGACGACCTGCTCCGGCTCGCCGCGGCGGGCGACGTCGAGGTGGAACTCGCCGCCGACCCGGTCGCCGCCCGGACCCGCTGGCTCCCCGCGCCGCTGGTGCTGGTCGGCTGCGACCAGGCGCAACCCTGCCTGCGGGCGCGGTTGCCGCAGCGGCCCCGGCTGGTCCTGGTGGGCCGGTCCGGCGAGCTCGACCCCGGTTGGCAGGTCGCCGAGCTGATCGGCGCCGAGCACGTCGCCACCCTGCCCGCCGCCGAGCCGTGGCTGGTCGACCGGTTCGCCGAGTGCGGTCCCGATCGGGCCGGCAACGGCGAGGCGCGGGTCATCGCGGTGCTGGGCGGGCGCGGCGGGGCCGGCGCGAGCATCCTCGCCGGCGGGCTGGCGGTCACCGCCGCCCGGGCCCGGCTGCGCACCCTGCTGGTGGACGCCGACCCGCTCGGCGGCGGGCTCGACCTGGTCCTCGGTTGGGAGCAGCTGGAGGGACTGCGCTGGCCGGCGCTCACCGACGCGGACGGCCGGGTCGACGCTCCGGCGCTGGTGCGGTCGCTGCCCAGCCGGGGCGACCTGGTGGTGCTCTCCTGGGACCGGGGGGATCTGCTGACCATCCCGGTGCCGGCGATGGCGGCCACCGTGGACGCCGCCCGGCGTGGCCGCGACTTCGTGGTCGTCGACCTTCCCCGCCACCTGGACGACGCGGCGGTGACCGCGCTCCAGTCGGCCGACCAGGTGTTCGTCGTGGTGCCCGCCGAACTGCGGGCCACCGCGGCCGCGGCCCGCGTGGTGTCCGCCGCTGCCGCGCACTGCGCCGATCTGTCGGTGATCGTCCGGGGGCCGGCGCCGGGTCGACTCCGGGCGGCCGAGGTGGCCCGGGCACTTGGCCTGCCGCTGGCCGGCACGCTGCGCCCGGAGCCGGGACTCTGCCGAGGGCTTGAACGGGGCGAGGCACCGGCGGCCGCCGGCCGTGGCCCGCTGGCCGCGCTCTGCCAGCGGATCGTCGCCGACGTGACCGGCGTGCCCGTGCCGGGTGCGGCATGACCGGGCCGGCCGACGGCGACAGCCTCGCCACCCGGGTCCGGCAGCGGATCGCGGCCACGGCCGCCCCGGTCACTCCGGCGGCGATCGTCTCCGCGGTCCGGGCCGAGCCGGGCGCCGCCGTCCTCGGCGACAACGCGGTGCTGCGGATGGCCGACCGGGTGCGCGACGACCTGGTCGGCGCCGGTCCGCTCGCACCGCTGCTGGCCGACCCGGAGGTGACCGACGTGCTGGTCAACGGCACCCGGGTCTGGGTCGACCGGGGGCAGGGCCTGCACCAGGTAGCGGTGCCGGTGGGCTCGGTCGACGACGTACGCCGGCTCGCCCAGCGGCTCACCGCCGGTGCCGGCCGGCGGCTGGACGACGGTTCCCCGTACGCGGACGCCCGGCTCGCCGACGGCACCCGGCTGCACGCCGTGCTGCCACCGGTGGCGACCGACGGGCCGTACCTGTCGCTGCGGACCTTCCGGCAGCGGCCGTTCACCCTCGACGAACTGGTGCGCCAGGGCACCGTGCCGCGGCCGGTGGCGCCGGTGCTCGCCGCCGTCGTCGAGGCCCGGCTGGCCTATCTGGTCACCGGGGGCACCGGGTCGGGGAAGACCACCCTGCTGAACACACTGCTCGGGCTGGTGCCCGCGACCGAGCGGATCGTGCTGGTGGAGGACGCCGCCGAACTGCATCCGGTGCACCCGCACGTGGTGGGGCTCCAGGCTCGGACGGCCAACGTGGAGGGCTCCGGAGCGGTCGGGCTGACCGACCTGGTCCGGCAGGCGCTGCGGATGCGACCGGACCGGCTGGTGGTCGGTGAGTGCCGGGGCGCGGAGGTGGTGGACCTCCTCGGCGCCCTGAACACCGGCCACGACGGCGGCGCCGGGACGCTGCACGCCAACGCGCCGTCGGACGTACCGGCCCGGCTGGAGGCGCTCGGCCTGCTCGGCGGCCTGCCCCGCGCCGCGCTGCACGCCCAGGTGGCCGCCGCGCTCCAGGTGCTGCTCCAGGTCCGGCGCAGGTCCGGTCAGCGGGTGCTGGAGTCGATCTGCCTGCTGCTCCCCGAGGGCCCGGAACGGCTGGTCACCGCGGTCCCCGCCTGGGTACGCGGACGCGGGCTCGGCCTGGCCGCCCGACCGCTCGGGGCGCTGCTGCGGGAGCGCGGCGTCGCGCTGCCGCCGATCCTCTGCGAGCCCTGGCCCGGATCGGCGGGACCGGCATGAGCGCCGGCTCCTGGACGCTGGTGGCGCTGCTGGCCACGGGTGCCCTGCTGCTGACCGGGCTGCTCCGCCGGTCCCGGCTCGGCCGCCGCGCTCCGATCAGCCCGGATCGCCCGCCACCGGTGCGGCCGGACGATCCGCTGCTGGACTGGGTGGCGGAGCTGCGTGGCCCGGTCGGCGGGGTCGACGACGGCATTCCGGTGCGCCGTCAGCCGCCGGCGTTGCCCGCCCGGCATGTGGCCCGTCGAACGGCGCTGGCCCGCCCGGCCGGCGCGCTCACGGCGCAGTCCAGGCCGGCCGCCGGACCTCTTCCGGCGGCCACGCGTCCGATCGGCTCGCCGCGTCCGCCCGGTCGCCGGGATCCCCGCCGGCCGGCCGGGCCGGCCGGGCCGGTCGGGCCGCCGACCGCCACAGCGGTGGAACAGCGGGCGGAGGCTTCCACCAACCCGCTCCGGCACGTCGGCGGCGGATGGCATCGCGTCGAAGCGGTGGTCGTCGCCGCGCCGAGGCGCGCCCTGCTCCTGGCCGCACTGATTGGTGCCGGAGCGGGCGTGCTGCTCGGCGGTCCGGTGGCCGGGGTGGCCCTCGCCGGGTACGGGTGGCTCGGCGCCCGCGCCCTGGTCCGGCGGCAGGCGGCGCGCCAGGCGGACCGGCTCCGTCGCAAGCGCCTGGACCAGCTCTGCGGCCTCGCCGCCGACCTGCGCGCGGGGCTGCCCGTGCTGGTGGCCGCCGAGCGCCTGGGGCTGGCCGCCGCCGGTCCGACCGCCGATGCTCCGGTCTGGGCGAGCGCCAGCCCGGACCCGACGAGGACCGGCGCAGCAAGCCACCCGGGGAGCACCGGCGTGGCGGGCCGGGCGGCGGTGCGCGTCGGGAGGGCGGTGGGACGAGACTGTCCGGCACCGCCCGCACCACGTCTGCCGGTGACGAACACCGGGCCGGGACGGGCACCGTTGCGCGCCGGCGCGGGTGGCGGCTCGGCACTGGCGGGGGAGGTGATGCCCGTCGCGGATGCCGGCCCGCCTGCCGACGGCCCGGCCGGCTGGCCGGTGATCGACGGCGCCGAGCGGCTTCCGTCCCGAC
>NZ_QGSW01000047.1:0-13984 GCF_003176715.1 Micromonospora sp. S4605 | reverse complement strand
CGCGGGTTCTGCGTGCGGTACGCGTCCGCGGCCACCGGCGCGACGAGCGCGCCGAGCACGATCGCCACCGCCAGGTAGACCGCTCCGGTGCGGACCAGGCGACCGGTGAACGCGGCGACGGCGACGAGGATCGGCCCGCCCACCGCCACCAGGGCCAGCACCAGCGTCGCCCGGGCTGCTTCCCGGCCCGCCGACCGGCTCGGCTGGCCGGAGTGCTGGTCCGCCCAACCCGCCAGACCGATGCCGAACCACCACCACAGCGTCGCGAGTACCGCCACCACCCAGGCCAGCGTGAGAAGGGCGACGGTGGTCGGGGCCCAGCGGGACGTGACGGTCGACGTCATGCCGCGACGATAGGGTCGCTCGCCGCCGGCGCGCCTGAGTGCCGGTACCCAGCGGCACGACGCCGCACCGCCGGGATGTCCGCCGGGCGCCTGGTCAGGAGCCGAAGCCCGACTCCAGCTCGGCGAGGGCCTGGTCCATGACCTGGATCGGGTCGGCGCTGCGGTCGCTGGCCAGCCAGGTGGACATCGCGCCGAGCAGCGCGCCGCAGCAGGCGCCGGCGTACGCCCGCAGCCGCGCGCTGCCCGCCGGCTCGCCGGTA
The DNA here is from genome assembly GCF_003176715.1 of Micromonospora sp. S4605. Taxonomy (NCBI): domain Bacteria; kingdom Bacillati; phylum Actinomycetota; class Actinomycetes; order Micromonosporales; family Micromonosporaceae; genus Micromonospora; species Micromonospora sp. S4605. Next base: position 13,380 of record NZ_QGSW01000047.1, on the reverse strand, counting down.
CGCGCCGCCGCCGCCTCGGCGATCAGGTCGATCGTGGTCGCCACGTTGTCCAGCAGCCGCATCCGCACCGCCGGCACCCGCAGCATCAGATCCGCCCGCTGGAGCGTCTTCGTCCGGTCGGCGTCGTCGAAGTCGGCGAGCCCTTCGCGCAGCGCGTACCGCATGGCGGCCACCAGCGACAGCCCGGCGGGCGCCTCGGTGAGGTACCGGACGAAGACCGGGTCCCACTCGTCGTGGAGGACGACGTCCTCCTTGGTCTTGAAGTACCGGAAGAAGGTGCTCGGCGAGACCTCCGCCGCCGCCGCGATCTGGTCCACGGTGGTGTCCTCGTACCCCTGTTCCCGGAACAGCCGCAGCGCGTGCTCCTGGATCGACCAGCGGGTCTTCTGCTTCTTGCGCTCACGCAGCCCGGGTGAACTCATGGGCCGATTCTTCCTCGCCGGGCGCGGCCGGCGCATGGTTGGGCAGGAAGGCGGCGGCGAGCGCCGCGCCGGCCAGCGCCACCCCGACGCAGACCAGTAGCACCGCCGACATCGCGTCGAGGTAGGCCGTGCGGGCGGCCACCAGCAGCGCCGGGTCGCCCACCCGCGCGGCGAGGGCCGCCGCGCCGGCGACCGAGTCCCGGGCCGCCTCCGGCGCGCCGGCCGGCAGCCCGCCGGCGTACGCGTCGGCGAGCACGCTGCCCAGGACGGCCACCCCGACGGCGCCGCCCACCTGGCGCAGCGCCTGCGACAGCCCGGTACCGGCGCCCGCCTTGGCCGGTGGCAGCGCGCCGAGCACCGCGTCGACCGCGCCGGTGAGCGCGAGCCCGGTGCCGAACCCGATCACCACGAGCCAGCCCGCCACGACGCCGTACGCGGTGCCGAGGTCGGTCGCCGCGCCCCAGCCCAGGCCGGCGGCGGCCACGACCAGGCCGGCCAGCACCGGGATCTTGCTACCGAGCACACCCACCAGCCACTCGGCGACCTTGGCGGCGACGATCATGCCGGCCATCATCGGCACCAGCCGCAGCCCGGTGCCGAACGCGTCGTGCCCGCGCACCACCTGCAGGTACTGGGGCAGCACGAACAGCAGCCCGAACAGCGCGAAGGCGGCCAGCGTCGCGACCACCGAGCCGAGCAGGAACCGCCGGCTGCGGAACAGCGCGAGGTCGACCATCGGGTACCGGGCGCGCAGCTGCCAGCCGAGGAGGGTGGCCAGCAGGACGGCGCCGCCGGCGAGGGCCGCCAGCACCGCCGGGTCGCCCCAACCGCGGACCGGGCCCTCGATGATCCCGTACACCAGGGCCACCAACCCGAGGGTGGACAGGATCGCGCCCGGCACGTCGACGGGATTGCGGGCGGGGTCGCGCGACTCGGGAATCAGCACCGCGACCGCGACCAGGGCGAGCGCGGCGACCGGCACGTTGACCAGGAACACCGACCCCCACCAGTAGTTGTCCAGCAGGTAGCCGCCGACCAGCGGACCGAGCGGGACACCGGCTCCGGCGGCGGCGGTGAGCGAGGCGATGGCCTTGCGCCGGTCAGCCGCCTCCGGGAAGAGGACGGGCAGGGTGGCCAGGGTCACCGGCGTGAGGATCGCCCCGCCCACCCCCATGATCGCCCGGGCGGCGACGAGCTGCGCCGGGTCGGTGGTGAGGCTGGCCAGCGCCGAGGCCGCACCGAAGAGCAGCAGGCCCGCGACGATGAACAGCCGGCGCCCGTACCGGTCGGCGAGCGCGCCGGCCGGCAGCAGCAGCGCGGCGAACACCACCACGTACGCGTCGACGATCCACTGGAGTTGGCTGGTGCTGGCCCCGAGTTCCGCCCCGAGCGTGGGTAGCGCGACGTTCAGGATCGTCACGTCGAAACCCACGGTCAGCATGGCCAGCACCATCGCCGCGGCGGCCCACCAACGACGCGTCCCCTGCATGACACCGCCTCCTAAATGAGAGTAACTACTTTCTGACAGTAACTCTCAGAATCCTTGACGGCGACTGCCTCAGCAACAGATGTGCCGCCGGTCACACGGGAACCGCCGATTGCGGCTTCTCGCTTGCCGCCGGCGGCAACCGGCCCGAGCGGGTCGCGCGTGTACCCAACGATGGAAACCTCGACCAGCTCCCGCGAACGGCCGCTCCGGCCGCAAACCCGCGACAGCTCACCACGACCGACCACCACTCGCCGCGCCTTCCTGGCGATGGCGGCCGCGCTACCCGTGGCCGGATGCGCCACCACCCCCGCGGCCGGCCCCACCGATGCCGCTTCCGCCACCACCACACCTGCCACGGCCAGCCCCACCGCCACCCCGCCGGAGCAGCCACACCACCGGCTGACCGAGCTGGAGCGCCGGTACGACGCACGCCTCGGCGTGTACGCCCTCGCCACCGGCACCGGCGCGACGATCGCCCACCGGGCCGACGAACGGTTCGCCTTCTGCTCCACCTTCAAGGGCCTGGCCGCGGCGGCCGTGCTGCACGGCAACCCGCTGTCCCACCTGGACACGGTCGTCCGGTACACCGAGCGCGACCTGATGAAAAGCTCCGCCATCACCCGGCGGCACGTGGCCACCGGGATGACGATCCGCCAGCTCTGTGACGCCGCGGTCCGCTACAGCGACGGCACCGCCGGCAACCTCCTGCTGCGCGACCTCGGCGGCCCGGCCCGACTGACCGCGTACCTGCGTGGCCTGGGTGACCCGGTCACCCGGATGGACCGGTTCGAGCCGGACATCGTGACCGCCATCCCCGGCGACCCCCGCGACACCACCTCACCGCGCGCGATCGGCGTTGACTACCAGCAGATCGTGCTGGGTGACGCCCTGCCGCCCGACAAGCGCGCCTTCCTCCGCGGCCTGCTGGAACGCAACGCCACCGGCGCCGGCGCCCGACGCGTCCGGGCCGGCGTACCGAAGGACTGGACCGTGGCCGACAAGACCGGCACCGGCGACTACGGCACCCTCAACGACATCGCCCTGGTCTGGCCACCGGGCTCGGCGCCGCTGGTCATTTCGATCATGTCCAGCAAGGCCACCCGGGACGCCGAATACGATCAGGCCCTCATCGCCGACGCCGCCGCCTACGTGGTGGCCACCCTCACCTGAGCGGCCGGCACCCGCACCCCGCCCGACCAGACCTTCGAGACCACACCAGCGCGCCGGGCGCGCCACACGGGGAGACACCACCGATGACCTACTCCGCCACGGCCCGGGTGACCGGACCGGTTACCCCACCACCGCCGGGCCGGCGACGCGCCCGCGGTCGCTGGCTGCTCACCACCGGCCTGCTGACCGTGCTGCTGGCCGGTACCTCGCTGGTCGCGGTCGAGCCGCTGCGCCGTCCCTTGCCGGAACCGACGGTCACCCGCACCCTGCCCGCGTCGACGGTCATCCCCGGTGCCGCCCCGACGATCCCGTGGCCGCAGCGGGGGCAGGCCGCCCTCACGGTGGACGGCCTGGGCTCCCTCGGCACGTCGGGCGGCAGCGACCCGGTGCCGATCGCGAGCGTGGCCAAGGTGATGACCGCCTACGTCATCCTCACCGAGCACCCCCTCGACCGGGGCGAGCCCGGACCGCGGCTCACCGTCAGCGCGGCGCAGGCCGCCGCGTACCCGAGGGAACTGGCGCGCGGGGAGTCGCTGGTGCCGGTGGTCGCCGGCGCGGTCTTCACCGAACGTCAGGCGCTGCAAGCGGTGCTGCTCCCGTCGGCGAACAACATGGCGCGGATCCTGGCCGCCTGGGACGCCGGCAGCGTCGAGGCGTTCGTCGACAAGATGAACGACACCGCCGCCGCGCTCGGCATGGCCGACACCCACTACACCGACCCGGCCGGGCTCGACCCGGGCACCGTGAGCACCGCCGTCGACCAGGTGATCCTGGCCCGCAAGGCGATGGAACTGCCGGCGTTCGCCGAGATCGTGGCGCAGCGGACGGCCACCCTGCCGGTCGCCGGCACCGTGAAGAACTACAACTCCCTGGTCGGCAAGGACGGCGTCGTCGGGATCAAGACCGGCTCCACCGACGAGGCCGGCGGGTGCCTGGTCTTCGCCGCCGTCGTCACCGTCGGCGGGCGGAAGCTCACCATCGTCGGCGCCGTCCTCGGGCAGCCCGGCGCCAACACCCCCGTACAGCTGGACCGGGTGTTCCGGGCCACCCGCCCGCTGGTCCGCACCGCGGCCAAGGCGATCGGGGAGCACCCGGTCCTCCGGGCCGGCGACCAGGTCGCGACGGTACGCGGACCGCTCGGCGCCAGCACCACGATCAACGCCACCGAGGACCTGACAGTGCTGGGCTGGCCCGGCATGCGAGTCCGGTTGGACCTGGACCTCCCGGCCGTACCGGCGCAACTGCCGGCCGGCGCCGAGCACGGCCGGCTCACCGCGGCCGCCGGCGAGGGCGCTCCGGCCACCACCGCCCTGCGCACCGGCGAAGGGCTGGAGCCGCCGAGCACCTGGGACCGCATCCGACACCACCGCTGACCCAGACCCGCAACCCGCGGTCGGCCACCAGCGACGCGGTCCTCGCCCAGCAGCGCTTGGGCCGCTGGCGGGCTGAGGTCTATTTCTTGATCCGATAGCGCAGGTGGGTGACGTGCGGTGATTCGATCACGGCGGTTGTTTCCAGTTCGATGTGGCCAGTGTCCAGGTCGTCGAACAGTCGGGTTCCGGTGCCGAGCAGGACTGGTACCAGTTGGAGTCGGATCTCGTCCACGAGCCGGTGGCGAACGAATTGGCGGGCGGTGGAGGGTCCGCCCATGATCAGGACGTTCCGGTCACCCGCCGCTTGTCGTGCCAGGCGGAGCGCGTTGTCGATGCCGTCGGTGATGAACGTGAACGAGGCGCTCTTCATGACCAGTTCCTCGCGTGGTTCGTGGGTGAGCACGAAGCACGGCACCGGAAACGGAGTGTCCTGCCACAGATCGACCCCGACGTCGAAGGTTCGTCTGCCGATCACCACGGCTCCGGTCGTGGTGAACACGTCCCGCGCCTGCTCGGCGTCGACGCCGGCTGTGGAGACGCCGTCGGCGGCTACGGCCCGGTCGGCGTCACCGTGGAACAGCCATTCGTGCAACCGCTCGCCACCCCTGCCCATCGGCTGATCGACGGCGACATCCGGTCCGGCGGCGAAGCCGTCCAACGACACGCTCATGTTCAGCAGGGTGTGTCCCATCAGGTTCTCCTTGTTCTTCGTTGGCCGGTCATGCGTGGCCGCCGGTGAGACCGGCGTGCCGCTGGCGCCAAGCGGGCACGAGGACGGTGATCAGCACGGCGGCGGTGCACACGAATCCCGCCGAGTACCCGATCGGATCGAGCAGAAGTCCGAAGCCGACGGCCCCGATCCCCATTCCACCGTCGTAGGCGACGTTCCACAAAGCGCTCGCCCGAGCGAAGCCGGACGTCGGCACGCGGGCGAACATCAGGGCCAGCGTCACGTGCTGGGCCCCGCCGAACCCGATGCCGAACAGTGCGGTGCCGGCGACAACCGCCAAGGGGTTGGGTGCCCACGCGAGCGCAGCGGTACCCATTGCGACCGCGACTACTGCGGGGAGAAGCATGCCGCCGCCGTACCGGTCGCCGTAGCGGCCGGCCGCCCAGCGGGCCAGCGGAGTGGTGCAGGACTGCACGAGCAGCGCCACTGCGGCCAGTCGATGCGATGCCGCAGCGAGGCTGAGCGGTAGGAAGGTGAGCAGCACGCCGGCTACCAGCGCCACAGCGGCGAAAACCATCGCCGGTCCGGCAAGACCACCTACGTCGGCCGGGTCAGGCTTCGTCGCGGTCGGTGCGGACTGGGCTCGCGCCGGCTCGGTCAGCGCGGACTCCCTCGGCGCGGATCCGGCCAACGCGGACCCGGGCGGCGCCGTACGTCCCGGCAGGCCGGGGACGGCCAACAGGGCAAGCAACGCCAGGACGGCACCGGCGAAGAAGACGGGCCGGTAGCCGAGGTGTCCACTCAGCCATACGCCGGCAGGGAGGCAGGCGATGGACGGGACACCGACGGCCGCGCCATACAGACCCAGGCCTTCGCTGCGGCGACCGGCCGGCGCCAACTCCGCAGCCAGGGCCGAACCGGCGACGAAGACGATCCCCAGGCCCGCGCCACGCACCAGGCATACCCCGAGCACCAGCGGCGGCCACGATGAAATCGGCAGCACGGCAGCCGGTAACCCGAGGACCAGCAAGGCCAGCGAGATGACAGTCCGGTAACCGTACCTGCGGATCCAGGCCGGTGACGCCAGCTCGGCCAACACCGTGCCGAGCATCAGAACGCCGGTGGAAAGACCCGCGCCCACCCCGCCCGCGCCGGCTGCGGCCGCGTAGGACGGCACGACCGGCATCAGCAGGTAGAAACTGCCGAGCGCGCCGAGCGACGCGACCAACAACCGGACCATGGGGCCGGTCACGATCGGCTGGACCGACCTCTTCTCCACCATCTTCGCCGATGCGGCTGCCGAGGGTTGAACCATGATCGAACGCTAGAGCGGCGACCGGTCCGGCAGTAAGGTCCAGTTTCATGTCGACTCAGTGGACCAGTTTGAGTCCCGAACTGCTTCTGCGGGTTGACCGGACCAGCCCAGAACCGCTACGAGACCAGCTTGAACGTGCCCTGCGAGAGGCTATCCGCGCCGGTCGGCTGCGCGCCGGCGACCGCCTTCCGTCGTCGCGCATGCTGGCCAGAGACCTTGACGTCTCGCGCGGTCTGGTCACCGAGTGCTACGCCCAACTGCACGCCGAGGGCTACCTCGCCGCCGTCCCTGGCTCGGCCACCCGGGTCGCCGCGACCGCCCATCCACCGCAGGCCGGACCGACGCACGTCACCCACAGCGCACCGATCAGAATCGACTTCCGGCCCGGCGTGCCCGACCTGTCGAGCTTTCCCCGCGACGAGTGGACCCGCGCCGTGCGCCGCGCCTGCCGTCATGCGCCCGCCGAAGCCCTCGGCTACCCCGATCCATACGGCGACCCGGTGCTGCGCGACGGGCTCGCCGCCCACCTCCGGCGAGTCCGCGGCGCCGCCGCCGACCCGGACCACCTCGTCGTCTGCGCCGGATTCGCGCAAGGCATGCAACTGCTCCTGCGCGTCCTGGGCGACGAGGGCGTACGGACGGTCGCCGTCGAGGACCCCGGTGATCCAGACCATCACGCCATCGCCACGATGCTGGGTCTGAAGGTCGTCCCCGTACCCGTCGATGACGACGGCATCGACGTCGACGCCCTCGCCGCGACCGACGCGCGCGCCGTGATCCTCACCCCGGCGCACCAGTCGCCCACCGGAGTCGTGCTGGCTCCCGAACGACGCCACGCCGTCATCGCCTGGGCCACCGCCCGAGATGCCACGATCATCGAGGACGACTATGACGCCGAGTTCCGGTACGACCGTGAACCGGTTGGCGCCGTGCAGGGCCTCGCCCCCGACCGGGTCGCGCTGCTCGGCTCGGTCAGCAAGTCACTGGCACCGGCGTTGCGGCTCGGCTGGGCCCTCAGCCCGCCCCACCTGGCGGCGGCCGTCGCCCAGCACAAGCAGCTCGCCGACCGCGGCTCACCCGTCATCGAGCAGCTTGCCCTCGGCGAACTACTGGGCAGCGGGCGGTACGACCGCCATCTGCGCCACATGCGCCGCCGCTACGCCGCCCGCCGCACCGCGCTCGTGCAAGCGCTACGGCAACACGCACCCGACATCGAGCTTCGCGGCCTGGCCGCCGGTTTCCACGCCGTGGCTCACCTACCCGCCGGCGCCGACGAGCACGCCATAGTCGAGGCCGCCCGCCGCCGATCCGTCGGCCTCTACGCCATGAGCCGTTACCGCATGACAGCGCCGCCACGCGCACCACAGCTCGTCCTGGGCTTCGGCAACCTCACCCCGGACGCCATATCCGAGGGCATCAGCATCGTCGCCGACCTCCTGCACACACTGGATCGCCGATAGCGGACCGATCCTGTCCGGAAGACCTGTCACAGTGACTCCATGGCCGGTCACCTCGACCGGAACCGCGCCCCGCCCGGTGCCGTACCGGATCCACCACCGGTCTGGAGGTCGGCCTGTCGCCCGACCCCCACCCGCACATGAAACCAACCATGGACGGAGCAACCCGATGAGCCGCCACATTCAGGTCACCTTCGACGCCCACGACCCGCGGGCGCTGTCCTCCTTCTGGCGCGACGTGCTCGGCTACGTCCACCCCGCCCCGCCCGGCGTCGACCTGCCCGACGGCGCCGACCCGCTGGCCGCGTGGGACGACTTCCTCGCGCGGATCGGCGTACCGGAGGAGCAGCGCAACACGAGGTCGGCGATCGAGGATCCGGACGGGCACGGCCCGCGCCTGTTCTTCCAGCAGGTGCCGGAGGACAAGGTCGCCAAGAACCGCGTCCACCTCGACGTCCGGGCCGCTCCCGGACTGGCGGGCGAAGAGCGGATCGCGGCGCTGGAACGCGAGTGCGAGCGGCTGGTCGCGCTGGGCGCGAAGCGTCTCCGTCGCCACGAACCCGAGCCGCCGCTGAGCGCCGGCCACATCGTGATGGCCGACCCCGAGGGCAACGAGTTCTGTTTGGACTGACCCGGTCGGCGTACCACCTCCTCGCGTTACCGTTGCCGGGTGCCCGAACTGATCGCGCCCACCACCCGCCTGCACACCGCCTGGCTCGACGCGCACGCGGAGTGGGGCCCCGGACAGCACGAGGACGGCTTCGGGCTGGATCCCTCCGACGACGTGACCTCGCCGGCCGGGTTCGCAGCGTGGGTCGCCCGGCTGCTGGACCAGTCGGATCCGGCGAAGCCGCTGGACGCCGGCAGGGTGCCCTGCACCTATCGGTGGATCGTGGAGCACGACCGGGTGCTCGGCGGGATCGCGCTGCGGCACGGCAGCAGCGACTACGTGCGGTGGGCCGGGCACATCGGGTACGGCATCCGGCCCTCCGCGCGCCGCCGTGGGCTGGCGACCTGGGCGCTGGGCCGGATGCTGGCGGAGGCGCGGACGCTGGGCCTGGATCGGGTGCTGGCGGTCTGCGCGGTCGACAACGCCGCCTCGGCGAGGACGATCGAGCGGTGCGGCGGCGTCCTCGAAGGCGTCGGGGAAACCAGGTTCGGCCCGGCCCGGCGTTACTGGATCGACCTCTGACGGCCGGTCAGCGAGCGCCTGGCGCTCGACTGTGGACTCCCCGAGCAGGAGTCCTGCAGCCGGGCCGGGACTGGACGGGAAGAAGTGTCGGCCCGGTCTGGCACGCTGACCGCCGTGGTGATGATTGGCATCGTCGACGAGACGACCGCGGGTCGCGAGCAGAGCGCGTGGCATCTGGAGATCTTCGAGGAGCGGCTGTCGCTGCGCGAGGTCATCCGTCGCCGGGTGTTCCAGGAGGTCGCCGAGCACAACGCCCGGCGCTCGGGCCCGTTCCGCGGGCTGGTGCAACCGTCGGAGACCGAGCGTGCGCTCAACGGCCCCGGCAGGTACGAGCACCGCCCGGTGGACCCGCAGCGCCAGTACGAGCGCGCGGTGGAGGCCTTCGGGCGCAACGGTTTCATCGTGCTGGTCGACGACCGGCAGGTCGACGACCTCGACACGCAGGTCGACCTGCGAACGGGCAGCGAGATCACGTTCCTCCGGCTCGTTCCCCTGGTCGGTGGCTGATGATCGCCGTGCTTCCGGAAGCGGCCCTGTCGCCGTACGCGGCCGACCTGCTGCGGCTGATGACGGTCCCCGGCGCCGCCGAGGACGACCCGATCGCGCGCGAACCGGTGGACACGTCCCGGCTCAGTGACCGCGAGCTCGGCACACTGCTCCCCGTCGCCTTCCGTCTGCCGGTGCAGCATCCCGCGCACCGGGTGCTGGGGGCCGTCGTGACGGCCGGCCGGTCGCGGCAGCCGGCGTTCACGCCGGAAGCGTGTGCCGCCATGCTCTCCGTCGTCGTCGAGAAGCTGGAGCGGGGCGGCTACGACGGCTACGCCGTGCTGGCCGTCAACGTGCTCGTCCGCTGCGAGGGGCCACTGCCAGCGGAGGCGACGGAATCGGCCAGCAGACTGGTCACCCTCCTCGTCGACCGCTACCGGCCTGCCCATCCATACACGGTGCTGGCTCTCGCCGGGGTCGCCGGTGGATTGACCGGGCGGATCGAGAGCAAGCTGTTCGGGTGGTCGCGGCATTCGATCGCCCGGGACGAGGCCACGGTGGTGTCCAGGCTCGGCCCTACCGCGCAGGCACTGCTCGCCGAGGCGAGCGGTGAGCGCTCGTACAGCTCGCCGCCGCCGCCGCCCGACATCTGGCAGCGGCTTGCCGACCTGCCGGAGTACGCGTCGTTCGCGTACCGGGCGCTCGACGCGGCACGCAGCCGGGCCGCCGACATCCAGGCCGGCCGGATCGCGTACCAGGCGGATGCGGCGTTCGAGCGGGACGAGGCCGGTGCGCTCGGCCGGGCGGTGCGGGTCGCCCTGCTGCGGGACGAGCCCTGGCTGGCGGAGCTGCTGGGGCAGCTCCTGCCGGGTGTCGCCGTGGCACCCACCGCTGCCCGGACGGCGCCCTCGCAGGCTTTGCTCTACGAGGTTGCCCGCGCCATCGGAGATTTCCCCACGCCGGAGGCGATGGCCGCGTTGCGTGCCGCCCGCGCCGCGGCCCGACACAAGGGCATCCACAAGCAGCTCGACCGCGAGCTGCGGCGGATCGAACGGGCGCTGGGGGACCGGCCCGACGTGGCGTTCCGGCTGCCCGACCTCGGGTTCGGGCCCGACGGCGTCCGCACCGTGACCGTCGGCGGGTACCACGCTGTCCTCACCCTGTCCCACGACGTCGACCTGACCTGGCGGCGGCCGGACGGCCGGGCGCTGGCGGCCGTCCCGACGGCCGTTCGACGCGACCACGCCGACACCGTCAAGGAGCTGCGCGACCTGGTGAAGCAGGCCCGTGGCCAGCTCGCGACGGTGGCGCGGACGCTGGAAGTGGGCTACACCGCCGGCACCACGCTGCCCTACCGCCGCTGGCGTGACGAGTTGGCGGCGAACGGTCTCGGGTGGAACGTGGTGCGGCGCCTCATCTGGGAAGTGCCGGACGCGTCCGGCCGGTGGCGGGCGGTGCTGCCCACCGGCGACGGGTTCGCGGAGCTGAGCGGAACGGCCGTGCCCGAACCCGACCCGGACGCCGAGATCCGGCTGTGGCACCCGCTGCACACCTCGGCCGAGGAGATCCGGCGCTGGCGTGACGAACTCGTCGATCGCCAGCTGCGGCAACCGGTCAAGCAGGCGTTCCGGGAGGTCTACCTGCTGACGCCGGCCGAGTTGGAGACCGACACCTACTCCAACCGGTTCGCCGCGCACGTCGTCCACTATCGACAGTTGTACGCGCTGCTGAAGGGCCGGGGCTGGACGTGTTCCCGGCTCGGGCCGTGGGACGGTGGGGACACCGACGACGCGTACCGGGTGCTGCCCGGCGGGGCCTGGCGGGTCGGGTTCCGGTACGACTACCGCGACGAACAGCCGGACGGCGTGGAGTGCGCCAGCACCGACCGGGTGTGGTTCGACCGCCGGGTCGGCGGCGCCTGGCGGACGGCACCGCTGGCCGACGTTCCGGCCATCGTCCTCAGCGAGGCCATGCGCGACGTGGACCTGTTCGTGTCGGTGACCTCGATCGCCGCCGATCCGCACTGGATGGACCGTGGTGACGACCTCCACGCCGACTACTGGCGCCAGGGGAGCCATGCCGAGCTGACGGCGACGGCGCAGACCCGGCGGGCCGCGCTGGAGCGGATCATCCCGCGGACGACGCTCGCCGATCGGTGCGAGCTGACCGAGCGCCATCTCGTCGTACGGGGACAGCTGAACACCTACAAGATCCACCTCGGCAGCGGCAACATCCTGATGGAGCCGGGCAACAGGTACCTCTGCATCGTGCCGCCCCGGCGCGGACCGCAGCAGTCGGTCTTCCTGCCGTTCGAGGACGACCGGCTGGCGCTGGTCCTCAGTAAGGCGTTCCTGCTCGCCGACGACGCCCGGATCACCGACCCGTCGATCGTGGCCCAGCTGCGCGCCGCCCGTTGACCACGGGTCGGACGGCAGCGACGGCACGGCGCACCCGGCGAGCCGTGGGCGGGGCGATGGCTCGGGCAGCCGGTCGGGTCAGGTGGACTCGCCGGAGACGGCCGGCGCGAGGGCCGGCTCCGGAGCGGCTGGCTCCGCGCCGGCCCGGCGGATCGGCGTGAACAGCCCGCTGATCGCGACCAGCAGGCAGCCGGTGCCCGCGACCACGGCGACCGCGGTGACACCGTACCGGCCGGCGGCCCAGGTCAGCACCGCCGCCCCGGCCGGCCCGAGCGAGTAGTGCGTGCTCCAGAACGCCGAGGTGACCCGGCCGAGCAGGTGGTCGGGGGTGATCTCCTGGCGTAACGACATGGAGCAGATCCCACCCACGCTGACGCCGCACAGGTACACCGCGGTGAGCACGGTGACGGCGGGCACGTTCCCGACCAGGCCGATGCCCACGATGGCCAGGCCGCAGGTGGAGAGCGCGCCGACCCAGGTGACGCCGAAGCCGCGCCGCCGGCGCAGCGGCGCGACCAGCAGCGCCCCGGCGATGGTGCCCAGCGCCGCCAGGCCGAGCACGGTGCCGACGGTGCGGTCGGAGCCGCCGAGGTCGTGCTTGACGTGGTAGACGAGCACGTCGGTGAAGCCGTACGTCAGGAAGATGAAGACCGACAGCAGCACGGTCAGCGAGCGGAGCACGGGCTGACGCCAGAGGAACCGGGCGCCGGCGAGGAACTCGGCGAGCCGGCCGGTGCTGCCGGTCGGTTCGTCGTCGTCGGCCTTGCGGAGCCGGACCAGCCAGAGGCCGGCGGCCGACAGGGCGAAGCTGGCCGCGTTGATGGCGATGGCCGCCGTCGGGCCGAACCGGGCGGACACCACGCCGGCGAGCAGCGGCCCGCCCACGGCGGCCAACGCGTACGTGGCCTGCAGGCGTCCGTTGGCCTCGGTGATCCGGTCCCGGTCGACCAGGTTGCGGACCGCGGTGACCGCCGCGACCTGGAAGACCATGCCGGCGGCTTCGCAGATCGGCAGGACGACGAAGAGCAGCCAGACCTGCGGGCCGGCGAGCCAGGCCAGCGGGATGAGGCTGTAGAGCGCCAGCCGGGCCAGGTCGGCGGCGATCATCAGGGTGCGCCGGTCGTAGCGGTCGACCAGGACGCCGCCGAAGACGCCCGCGCCGACGGACGCGGCGCCGGCGACCGCGGTGAGCAGGCCCATCTGGGCCACCGATCCGGTGGCGTGCAGCACGAGCAGCGGCACCGCCAGGTAGGCGAACGCGTCGCCCGCGGCGGAGAGCGACTGCGCGATCCAGTACGTGCCGAAGTTGCGGTCACGCCACAGGGGAGGTCGGACCGCGTTCATGCCGGCGAGCGTAGTGCGCGCCGGCCGCGGCGGCGCGCACTACGC
>NZ_QGSW01000095.1:0-14010 GCF_003176715.1 Micromonospora sp. S4605 | reverse complement strand
GGGGTGGGGTGAGGCCGGGTCGGCGTAGGGTCGGGCGGTGACGCACGCCGAGAGCTGCGCCGAGCGGATGTCGACCCGGTGGCGGGACGCGATGGGCCGGGCGCTGTACGGGCCGGGCGGGTTCTTCGTCTCCGGCTCCGGCCCGACCGACCACTTCCGCACCAGTGTCCACGCCTCACCGGCGTTCGCCGGCGCGCTGCTGCGCCTGGTCAAGCAGGTCGACGCCGCCCTCGGCCACCCCGAACGGCTCGACGTCGTCGACGTCGGCGCTGGTCGCGGCGAGCTGCTACGGACCCTCGCCACCTTGGCCGCCGCCTCCGACGACACTGCGGGGTTCGCCGCTTCCGGGGGCGCGGTGGGGTCTGACCCTTCCGGGGGCGCCGGGGGCGCGGTGGCCGCTGCATCGCTCGGACCACCGTCCGGCGGGGTCGCTGACCGGGAGCCGCTCGTTCGGCGGTTGCGGCTCACCGCTGTCGAACTCGCCCCCCGACCCGATGACCTGCCCGCCGAGATTGCCTGGTCCGATGAGATCCCCGGTCGGATCACCGGGCTGCTCGTGGCCACCGAGTGGCTCGACAACGTGCCGCTCGACGTGGCGGTGCACACCGGCGGCAGCTGGCGCTATCTGCTGGTCGATCCGTTGACCGGCGAGGAGAGCGTGGGTGGGCAGGTCAGCCCGGCCGACGCCGAGTGGCTGGCGACCTGGTGGCCGGTTCCCGGCGCGGAGCGGGACTCCCCCTCCGACCTCGACTCGGCACTTCTGACCAGCGTGACGAACTCTTGCAGCTCGACCGGGTCGGGTTTCCGGGCAGCCCGGCCGGCGGAGGGATCAAGCCTGACCGCCCGGAGCCGGCCGGGCTGCCCGGAAACCCCCCACAGTGACCACGGGATCGGCGCGCGCGCCGAGATCGGCCGGACCCGGGACGCGGCCTGGGCGGAGGCGGTGCGGAAGGTCGACCGAGGGCTGGCGTTGGCGGTGGACTACGGGCACCTGCGGGAGAACAGGCCGGTGGACGGGACGTTGACCGGGTACCGGGGTGGGCGGCAGGTGCCGCCGGTGCCGGACGGGTCGTGCGACGTGACCGCGCACGTCGCCATCGACTCCGTCGCCTCCGCCGGTGAGCGGGTCGCCCGGTGTGCGTACGCCCTGGGGTCGCAGCGGGAGGGGTTGCGGGCGCTCGGGGCCGACGGCGGCCGACCGCCGCTGAGCCTGGCCGCCAGCGACCCGGCCGGGTACGTGCGGGCGCTGGCCGCCGCGTCGGCGGTGGCCGAGCTGACCGACCCGGCCGGGCTTGGCGGCCACTGGTGGCTGCGGCAACCGGTCGGCATCGACCCGGCGCCGTTCATGGCACGATGACGGGCATGACCACGGACGCCGGCGACCTCCGCGAGCTGACCGTCGGGACCGGGGCGGGCCTGGTGGCGGGCACCCGCGGGGAGCAGCTCGGCACCGACATGGTGCTCAACATCGGGCCGCAGCACCCCTCGACGCACGGCGTGCTCCGGCTGCGGCTGGTGCTCGACGGCGAGCGGGTGGTCTCCGCCGAGCCGATCGTCGGCTACATGCACCGGGGCGCCGAGAAGCTCTTCGAGGTACGCGACTACCGGCAGATCATCGTGCTGGCCAACCGGCACGACTGGCTCTCCGCCTTCGCCAACGAGCTGGGCGTGGTGCTCGCGGTCGAGCGGCTGATGGGCATGGAGGTGCCGGAGCGGGCGACCTGGCTGCGGATGGCCCTCGCGGAGCTGAACCGGGTGCTCAACCACCTGATGTTCCTCGGCTCGTACCCGCTGGAGATCGGCGCGATCACGCCGATGTTCTACGCCTTCCGGGAACGGGAGACCCTCCAGGCGGTGCTGGAGGAGGTTTCCGGCGGCCGGATCCACTACATGTTCAACCGGGTCGGCGGGCTGAAGGAGGAGGTGCCCTCCGGCTGGACCGGCCGGGCCCGCGCCGCGATCGGCGAGGTGCGCCGGCGGCTGCCCGACCTGGACAACCTGATCCGGCGCAACGACATCTTCCTGGCCCGCACCGTCGGCGTCGGGGTGCTGTCGGCCGCGGACGCCGCCGCGTTCGGCGCGTCCGGTCCGGTCGCCCGCGCCTCCGGGCTCGACCTGGACCTGCGCCGGGACGAGCCGTACCTGGCCTACGACCAGCTCGACGTGCCGGTGGTGACGAAGACCGCCGGGGACTGCCACGCCCGCTTCGAGGTGCTGCTCGACCAGGTGTACGCCTCACTCGACCTCGCCGAGCAGTGCCTGGACCGGGTGGACCGGCTGACCGGGCCGGTGAACACCCGGCTGCCGAAGGTGCTCAAGGCGCCCGAGGGGCACACCTACGCCTGGACCGAGAACCCGCTCGGGATCAACGGCTACTACCTGGTGTCCCGGGGCGAGAAGACGCCCTGGCGGCTCAAGCTGCGCACCGCCTCGTACGCGAACGTGCAGGCGCTGGCCACGCTGCTGCCCGGCTGCCTGGTGCCGGACCTGATCGCCATCCTCGGCTCGATGTTCTTCGTGGTCGGCGACATCGACAAGTGACGCAGGACGGCCGGGCCGGCCAGCGCCAGCGGTAAGCGCCAGCGGCCTGTGCCGGCGGTCAGCGCCAGCGGTCGGCGGAGCGGGCGCCGCCGGCGCGGGGTGAGTCGTCCTGCGGCGGGTAGCCGTAGCGCTGCTCCTCGGCGCGCGGCCGCCACCGCTCCGGCTCAGGCTCGGACTGGTAGCCGCGCGACGGCTCGGACTGGTAGCCGCGCGACGGCTCGGACTGGTGGCCGCGTGACGGCTCGGGCTGGTAGCCGCGTGACTCGGGCTGGTGGCCGCGCTGCCGCGGCGGGCGCCACTCGTCCGGCACCGGCACCGGCACCCCGCCGGCCGGCAACGCCGGCCGGTCCTCCGGCTCGGCCCAGCCCTCACGCCACCCCTCGGCGTCGTCCCGGTCGTGGCCCCGCCGGGCGCTCGCCCAGCGGTCCGCCACCCGGTACTCGGTGCCGCCCGCGTCGGCGAGCACCTCCGCGCGCCGTTCCCCGACCCGCACCTCACGGCCGTGCTCGTCGTCGCGCACCGCTGCCCAGCGGTCACCGGCGCGCAGCTGCGACCAGTACTCGCCGCCCTCGGCGTCCTCGTCCGCCTGGTACGACCGGTCGCGCCCGGCCGGCTCGCGCCAACCCGGTTCAGCACCCGCGGCCCAACCGCTGTCGTCCCGCTGATCGGACCAGCCGGGCTCGTCACGCCGGTCGGACCAGCCCCGGTCCTCGCGCTGCCCGGACCGGTCCCGCTCGTCCCGTTGGGCCGACCAGCCACGGTCGTCGTTCCGGTCGCCGTACCCGGACCAGGAACGGCCGTCCGGTTCGGCACCGCCCCACGACCGCTCCTCGCCAGCCGGGGTCCATCCGCCGGCGTAGCCGCCGCCGTAGCGGCTGCCGGAATCGCCGGGCACCCCGGCGGCGCCGTCCACGATGGTGTGCCGGGTGGTGACGTGCACGGTCTCGGTGTGCCGGACCACCCCGAGCGGGCGGGCCGCGGCCTCGGAGCGGCCGTCGGGTTCCGCCGGCCGGGCCGCGCCGTACACCCCGGTGCTCGGCCGCTCGCCGCCGCCGTACACCCCGCCCGAGGAGCCGTACCGGGCGGCCGGCTGCGGCCGGCGGGCTTCCTCGTCGTCGCGTGCCGGCTGCCCCCAGCGCGGCGCCGCCTCGTCCGGTACGCGGCCCCGGGCGGCGGCCGGCTCCTCCGCCGGCTCGGCGGCGGGCACCCGGGCGCGGCCGGCGCCCGCCTGGTCGTCACCGGCCAGCGCGGCGCTGCTGGCGTCGAGTCGCCGGCGCAACGCGGCGACCGCCTCCTGGGCCCGCTGGGCGTGGTCGAGCGCCTGGTTGCCGCGCTGGGCCGCGGCCACGATCTCGCCGCGCAGCTCGCGCCGCAGCTGCTCGATCTCCTCCAGCAGCTCCTCGGTGTCGCCGTGGCCGCCGCCGTCGGGGCGCAACGCGATCGACAGGCCGATCAGCACCACGGCCAGGATGGCCAGCACGGCGGCGAACCGCAGCGGCCCGTTGCCGTCGGCGACCAGCAGGATCAACGCCGCCACCGGCGCCAGCGCCACACCGATCCAGAACAGGGCGGTGAGCAGGGGTGGATTGCGCTTGTCGGCGGCGGCGACCGGGGCTGACATGGGTGTGCAGCCTACCGAGAGTTGCCGTGCCTGGGAACGGTCCGAGGCATCCCCGGCCGGGCTTTACCGGGCGTTGACCCGTGGTTAACAGGAGCGACGATGGCCGTGCGCCCGGAGCGCGGCGGCGAGAGGTACGCCGCCGCACTCCGGATCGAGCCCTCAGCCGGTGGCCAGCGCCCCGTCGGAGGAGAAGACCAGCCCGACGCTGGCGGCGCCCGTCTTCAGCGCGTTCTTGGTCTGCGGACCGCCCGCGTCGAGCGAGCTGAACGAGCCGGCCTTGAAGTCGTAGACCTCGACCAGCCCGGCCTGGCACTTCGGCCGCTGCGGGCACTCCGGCGGGCCGGCCAGCACGGTGGCCTGACCGGAGCACTTCGCGGCCAGGTCGGACAGGGTGCTGACGCCGTACTTGTCGGCGAACGCCTTGGTGACCGCGAAGGCGTTCTGGTCCTGCGCGGCCGACGGCGCGCCGAAGGCGATGCCCACCTTGTCACCGGCCGCCTTCAGCGCGGTGACCGTCTTGTCCAGCTCCGGGGAGGAGACCGGCTGGGCGTTCTGCCCGTTGGCCTTGGTGTTGAGGAACTCGGCCATGGTCGCCGCGTACTCCGGGACGACCTGGATCTCGCCCTTCTCCAGAGCCGGCTCGTAGAGCTCCCGGCTGCCGATCTGCTGCACCCGGACCTGGTAGCCGGCGGCGGTCAGCGTGATCTTGTAGAGCTCGGCCAGGGTCTGGCTCTCGCTGAAGTTGCCGGCCCCGACCACGATCTGCCCGCCCGGGCCCTTGGCGATGCCGGCGGTGAGGTCGTTCGCGGTGGCGAACTCCTTGGCCGCCACCTCGGGCGTCTTACGGTCCACGTCGACGGCCTTGTTGAGCTGGATCAGCTTCGGCGTGTCGAGCGCGGCGGAGACCTTGTCGAGCGCCGCCACCAGCTGCGGGGTGGCCACGTCGACGTTGACCGCCGGGATGACGTTGTCGGTGTTCTGGAGCTTCTTGTCGTCGTCGAGGACGACGAGCTGGTCGCCGGCGACGGGGGCGCAGCCGGCCCCGGTGGCGCCCTGCTGGGGCGCGTCGGTGCCGGAGGAGCCCGCGTCGCCGCATCCGGTCAGCAACCCGGCCGCCGCGAGGGCGCCGACCGCCCCCACCGCCAAGCGTGTACGTGCGCGCATGATGCCCGCCTTCCGTGTCCCGGCGCGACCCGGGTCGGGCCGGCCGCGTGTCCGACGGGCGACTGCTTCGTCGATCGCCCGCGTTTCCACCCAACATCTTCCGCGCGGGTCCGACAACTTCGAGCGACGTTCGTCACCGGATCGTCACCCCGAGGGCCGGCACCGCCGATCCGTGCCCCGGCCGGCCGGTTCGGAAGGGCCGCCGCTGGTCAGCGGTGGGACCGGCGGATCAGCCACCGGCGACCGCGTCGGCCGCCCGCCGGCTCGCCCGGCGGCGGGCCGGGCGCAGCGGTCGCGGGGTCACCAGCCGCTCGACCACGGCCAGCACCAGCTCCACCAGCACCGCGAGGCCGGCCACCAGGACGCCCCCGGCCAGGATCTGCCCGCCGCCGGCGGCGATGTCGAGCCCGAACCCGGCGCGGATGATCTGGCCCAGCCCGCCGCCGTTGACGAAGGAGGCCAGCGCCGCGGTGGCCACCACCTGCACCGCGGCCGTGCGGAAACCCGCCGCGAGGTAGGGCACGGCCAGCGGCAGCTCGACCCGGCGCAGCAACTGCCAGCCGGAGAAGCCCATGCCGCGCGCCGCGTCCCGGGCCTCCGGGTCGGCCTGCCGCACCCCGGTGTACGCGTTGGCCAGCAGCGGCGGCACCGCGAAGACGGCCAGCGCCACCACCACCGCGGGGCGGCCGAAGCCGAGGAAGGTCAGCGGCAGGATGGTCAGCAGGGCGAGCGTCGGCACGGCGAGTGTGAGGTTGGCCACCAGCACGACGAGGCCACCGCCGCGGCCGGTGTGCCCCAGCCAGAGCCCGATCGGCCAGGCCACCAGGCAGCCCAGCGCCACGGCGGCGGCCGACATCGACAGGTGTTCGCCGAGCCGGTCCAGGATGCCGCCGGGGTTCGTCCAGTTCAGCGGGTCGTTGAGCCACACCAGGGCCGCCTCGACCGGGTTCACCGTCGTCCCCTTTCACGGGCCGGGCTGCCGGGCCGGGCGGTCACGCGGCCCGCCCGCGCCGCAGCCAGGGGGTGAGCAGCCGACCCACCCCGGCGAGGAGCAGGTCCAGCACCAGGGCGAGCAGGACGCAGAGCAGCGTCCCGGTCATGATCTGCGCCTTGTAGAAGTTGTTCTGGAAGCCGGCGAAGATGAGCTGCCCGAGGCCGCCGCGACCGATCACCACGCCGACGGTGACCAGGGCCACCGTGGAGACCGTGGCCAGCCGCAGTCCGGTGAGGATGCCGGGCAGGGCCAGCGGCAGCTCGATCCGGAACAGCCGGCCCCACCGGCCGTAGCCCATCCCCTCGGCGGCCTCGCGGACCTCGGGCGGCACCTGGTTGAGCCCGGCGATCGCGTTGCGCACGATCACCAGCAGCGCGTACAGCACCACCACACTGAGCACGGTGATCGCGCCGATGCCCAGATAGGGCGCGAGGAAGGCGAAGAGCGCCAGCGACGGGATGGTGTAGAGCACGCCGGTGAGTGCGAGAATCGGCCCGGCGAGCCGGCGGAACCAGTACGCGGCCACCGCCAGCGGCAGCGCGACCAGGGCGGCGATCAGCACCGCGCGGGCGGTCAGCGAGGCGTGCTCCCGCACCGCGGCGAGGATCGTGTCAGAGTTGTCCCGCACGTACTGCCAGGAGAACCACGGGTTACCCGGGTCGGCCCGGTAGCTCAGGCGGAAGGACATACGTGGACGTTACCCCGGAGAGCACCGGCGAGCCGCGCGCGGCGTCGATCACCCTGGAGGGCATCCGCAAGCGCTACCCGGACGGCACCGAGGCGGTCCGCGAGCTCAGCCTGGACATCAAGGCCGGTGAACTGGTGGTGCTGATCGGCCCGTCGGGCTGCGGCAAGTCCACCGTGCTGCGGATGATCAACCGGCTGGTCGAGCCGACCGGCGGCCGGATCCTGCTCGGCGACGAGGACGTGACCCGGGCGGACCCGGTCCGGCTGCGCCGGCGGATCGGCTACGTCATCCAGAACGTCGGCCTCTTTCCACACCAGACGGTCAGCGCCAACGTCGCCACCGTGCCCCGGCTGCTCGGCTGGCCCCGGGAGCGCAGCCGGCGCCGGGTCGACGAACTGCTGGAGCTGGTCGGGCTGGATCCGGCGCAGTTCGGCCGGCGCTATCCGCACGAGCTCTCCGGCGGGCAGCGGCAGCGGGTCGGGGTGGCCCGGGCGCTGGCCGCCGACCCGGTGGTGCTGCTGATGGACGAGCCGTTCTCGGCCGTCGACCCGATCGTGCGGAGCCGGTTGCAGGAGGAGTTCCTGCGGTTGCAGGCCGAGGTGCGCAAGACGATCGTGCTGGTCACCCACGACCTGGACGAGGCGGTCCGGCTCGGCGACCGGATCGCGGTGCTCTCCGAGGGCGGTCACCTGGAGCAGTACGACACCCCGGCGGCCCTGCTCGGCGCGCCCGCCACGCCGTTCGTCCGGGAGTTCGTCGGCGCCGACCGGGGCATCCGCCGGCTGGTGGTCACGCCGGTCACCCGGGAGATGCTGGCGCCGCTGGCCGACGCGCCCGCCGACCTGCCGGCGGTCCCGCTCGGCGGTCCGGCGTACGACGCGCTCGCGGTGATGCTCACCGCGACGGCCGACCGGGTGCTGGTCACCGACGAGGGGCGGCCGGTCGGCGTGCTCAGCCGGGCCGACCTGCTCGACGCCGGCCGGTCCGACCGCTGAGACCCGCACCCGGGCGGCGACCCGTCCCGACCGGCGGCGACGGCCACCGGGGCGGGTGACGACCGACCGCGCCCGGGCTCAGGCCCGTCCGCCCAGGCTGGCCGTGCCCACGATCCAGCCGGCGAGGAAGCCGTACGAGGCGCCGGTGCCGGCGGCCTGGAGCGCGGCGAGCAGTGTCGGGTCCGGGCCGAGGAACGCCGCGAGCAGCGACGCCAGGCCGCCGGCCAGGACGTACGCGGCCCAGCCGGAGAAGAACTGGCTGACCGAACCCTGCACCCGGGCCACCTGGGCGGCGGGCAGCAGGTAGAGGAAGGTCGCCGCGAGCACCACCAGCAGCACCGCGCGCAGGTTGCCGGCGAGCAGCCCGCCGTCCTCGCCGGAGAAGCGCCAGGCGGGCCAGCCGAGCAGCCGCAGGAACCAGCCGCCGGCCGAGTTCGGGTCGGTGTGGTCCTGTGCCCAGCCCACGTACGCCGGACTGCCGCAGACCGCGACCAGGACGAGGGCGGCCAGCGCGCCGGTGCCCGCCGCGGTGCCGTAACGGCCGATGCGGCGCGGTCGGTTGGTGAGGGCCATCGGCGGGTCAGCTCCCGGCGGGCCACTCGGCGGGCGCCGGCGTCACTTCGGGTGCTTCATCAGGTAGTCGATGAAGGCGGCCCGTAGCAGCGGCTCCGCCTCGTCGTAGCCGTGGCCGGTCAGCTCGCGCCACAGCGCGTTGGCCTCGTCGATGATCGGCCCGATCGAGTTCGGCGCCCCGTCCAGCGCGGCGGCCTCGTCCGCGTTCGGCAGGTGGCGCAGCACCGACCAGAAGAACCCCACGTCCCGGCGGTCCCGGGCGACCTCGAACGCGCGCTCCCGCAACTCCTCAGTGGACAGCGCGTCGAGCGCGGCGAACGACGGGTCGGCCCCGGGGGTCGATGGTGTGTCGGTCATGCCGCCGAGCCTAACCGCCGAGATCAGCCGGGGCCTGGTGGACGCGGCAGGCCCGTTCGGCGGTCCTCACCGGCCGCTGTCGTCCCACCGACGGGGTCCGGTGTCCCACTGCGGGGAGCTCCACGGGTCGGCCGGGCTCTCGGTGGTCTGCGTGGGCAGGGTGGGCGGCCAGGTGTCGGCGGGGTCCGACCGGGTCATCGTCCAGCCGGTGCTGATCCGGCCGTCCCCGCTCGGCGCCGACTCCGCCGCGGTGCCCGCCGCCGGCCGCCCGTACGTCTCGACCAGCCGGGTGACCACCAGCCCGACGCCGAGCGCGGCCCCGCCGACCGCCCACCGGCTCACCGTCCAGCCGCTGGCCTGCGCGTAGCTGAGCACGAGGGTCACCAGGCAGACCGCCAGCAGGGTGCCGAAGACGCCGCCGCGCCGGCCGTACCCGCTGGTCCCGGCGAGCAGCGCGGCGCCCACCGCCAGCACCGTCCAGTCCAGCCCGGGCGTGGGCGCCACCGGACCGCCCCCACCGGCGGCCACCAGCACCCCGGCGAGCATGGCCAGCACGGTGGAGCCGATCAGGGCCCCGGCGGCGACGAACGCGGCCACCGCACCCCGGCGGCGGGCCGGATCGGCGACCGGACGGAACCGGCCGACCAGGCGGCGGACCGGTCGGGCCGCCCCGAGCAGGCCACCGAGCACGGCGACCGCGGCGAACCCGGCGAAGAGCTGGGTCGCGCCGCTGTTCGGGTCGTACTCCCCCTGCACCAGCACCGGCGCCGAGCGTTGCTCGATGTACACGATCACGCCGGCCGCGCCGGCGAGGCTCGCCGCCCAGGCCGGCACGTGCAGCACCACCACGGCCAGCGCCAGTGCCAGCCCGCCGAGGGCGGCCACCGCGGCGGCCGGAGCCACGGCGTTCACCACGCCCCGGTCGCCCTGCTCGGCCACGTGCAGGGCGGCGGCCACCGCCACCGGGCCGACGGTCAGGTTGACCACGGCGGTACGCAGGCTCAGCCCGGCGGCCAGCGCCAGCAGGCCGAGGGTGACCGCGGCGACCAGCAGCGACCGCAGCCCGCTGCCGCGCAGCGTCTCGGGGCTCTCCCGCCACAGCAGGTAACCCACCACGCCCACGGCGATCAGCAGCAGCGCCTCCCAGAGCAGGTGCACGCCGATCCGGTCCCGGCCGGGCTCGCCGTGCGCGGGGTCGTCGAAGACGTTCTCCAGGACGGATGCCGGTACCCCGGACGAGGGCTCGAGCGACCCGTCGCGCCCCGGTTCGTCGTACCCCATCAACGCCTCCCACCCTGGCCGGTCGTCCAGGTCCGACGCGCGGGCGGACCGGGGCGGCCGTTGCTCTCCGGTCGCCAGGCACGGTACCTGCGCAGGGAGTCCCGCGTAACCCCTCGATCAGCGCGGGCCGGGGCGGGTGTCCCGGTCGCCGGGCTCGCGGTCCTCGTCGTCCTGCTGCTCGGGTACCCGGCAGGAGCGTTCCAGCCAGAGCGCGGCGGCGACCAGGGCGAGCGAGGCGAGCAGCCCGGCGCCGGCGGCCGGTCGGTCCTCGGTGGCGGCCCGGGTGTTCTCCACGAAGAGCCAGCCGGTCAGCCCGGCGTAGCCGCCGGCGAAGATGGCGCCGGCCAGCGAGGACGCCTTGGCCAGCACCACGAACCGGGCGACCATCAGCGGGTTGACCGGGTCGCGGCCGGGGCGGCGCTCGATCCGCCCCCGGGTGTTGATCGCGGCGTACGCCTCCAGCACGGCGAGCCCGGCCAGGGTGACCACCGGCAACCAGGGCAGCCGGGGCAGGCCGCTGTAGTAGAGGCCGCTGATCAGCAGCCAGGCCGCCGCCGCGGCGGCGAGCGCGGCCACCACCAGGGTGGAGATCCGGGTCGGACCCATCCGTGACCGGCCGGGCCCCGGCCCCCCGGGTGGTCGGGACTGCGCCCGGCTCATGCCGGCACTCCGCTTCGCTGCGTGCCGCCACGAGGCACCACCGCGCCGAGCCGATGATTCGCTCGCTGGCGCTCGCTCATGGCGTCGACTCTATCGCCAGTTCCGGCCGGGGACGCAGATCCAGGGCGTCGGCGGCGGCCGGCCCGGTGGTAAGCAGGTCGGTCAGCCAGCCGTGGCCGGGCAGCCGGCCGTACGGCTGGATGTCGATCCACGGTCGCAGCACGAACGCCCGCAGGTGCGCCCGGGGGTGCGGCAGGGTGAGCTCGGGATCGTCGCTGACCACCGGCTCGTCGTCGTCGGTCCAGACGGCGATGACGTCGACGTCGAGGGTGCGCGGGCCGAACCGGCGGGCCGGGTCGCGGGTGCGCCCGGCGACCCGCTCGGCGGCACGGGCCCGCTCCAGCCAGTCCCGTGGGGTCGCCGCCGGGTCCGCGGCCAGCAGCACCGCGTTGAGGTACGCGGGCTGGTCGGTGTCGCCCCACGGCGGCGTCTCGTACACCCCGGACACCACCAGCACGCTGTCGCCGAGCGCGTGCACGGCCGAGCGCAGGTGGTCGAGCCGGTCACCGAGGTTGCTGCCCAGCGAGAGGACGGCCCGGGTCACCGGGCACGCGTCCGGGTCATGGTGACGGCCACGTCGCTGAAGGCGTGCGGCACCGGCGCCTCGGGCTTGTGCACGGTGACCGTCGCGGTGACCACCCGGGGGTCGGCCAGGCAGACCGCCAGCAGCCGGTCGGCGAGCGTCTCGATCAGGTTGACCGGCTCCCCGGTCACCACCGCGACCAGCCGCTCGGCCAGCTCGCCGTAGTGGACGGTGTCGGTCACCTCGTCGGAGCGGGCGGCGGGCGCCAGGTCCATTTCCAGCACGGCGTCGACGACGAAGTCCTGGCCCTGCTCGCGCTCGAAGTCGTACACCCCGTGCCGACCGTGCGCCCGCAGGCCGGTCAGCTCGATCCGGTCGGTCACCAGTCCCCTCCTCCGCTCGGCACCGGCCCGGTGGCGGCGAGCCGGGGCCGGCCGGTGGCCTGCCAGACCGCCAGCGCGTCCACGGTGCCCCGCACGTCGTGCACCCGGACCCCCCAGGCGCCGGACGCCACCGCGAGCACGCTGGTGGCGATGGTGGCCGCCTCCCGGCCGTCGGTCGGCCGGGGGGTGCCGTCCGGACCGGCCAGCAGCCGGCCGAGGTACGACTTGCGGCTCGACCCGAACAGCAGCGGGAAGCCGAGTTCGAGCAGCTCGGTCAGGCGGGCGCTGAGTTCCCAGTTGTGGGTGGCGGTCTTGGCGAAGCCGAGCCCGGGGTCGATCACGATCCGGTCGGCGGCGACGCCGGCCCGCATCGCCTCGTCGACCCGCTGGCCCAGCTCGGCGCGGACGTCGGCCACCACGTCGGTGTAGCTGGCCAGCTCCCGCATCCCCCGGGAGTGGCCGCGCCAGTGCATCAGCACCCAGGGGCAGCCGGCCTCCCGGACCACCCGGGCCATGTCCGGGTCGGCGAGACCGCCGGAGACGTCGTTGACCACCGCCGCGCCGGCCGCGAGCGCCGCCTCGGCCACCCGGGCCCGGCTGGTGTCGATGCTGGTCGGCACGCCCGCCGCGGCCAACTCCCGGATCACCGGGAGGACCCGGGCCGCCTCGGTCTCCGCGTCCACCCGGTCGGCGCCGGGCCGGGTCGACTCGCCGCCGACGTCCACCAGGTGGGCGCCGTCGGCGCGCAGCCGCACGCCGTGTCCGACGGCGGCGTCCAGGTCGGCGTACCGTCCGCCGTCGGAGAAGGAATCGGGCGTGACGTTGAGGACGCCCATCACCACCGGGGCCGGGGCCCGTACCAGATCGGTCACGGCTTGACGGTACCGGTCCGCCGAACGGCCCGGGCGGGCCCGGGTCGGCCGTCCGTACGACACCCCTGACATGGGCATTGGAACAGGTGTACGATCGGTCGTCCGGGCCGGATCGGGCAGCCTCTTCGCGGCTTGTCGCAAAGGGGGGCGGCCCGTACGCTTTGGAATTGCCCAGCATCGAGATGGCGAAGCCTGGAGGGAGGGCCGAAGCGGGAAATATCCGGCCAAAGCTCACCACTCTCCGTGGTGAGCAACGAACGCAGGGTCCCGCACGCTGCGCACAAGCACCGTTCCCGCCCAGGCACGTCTACTGCACCGCCGCGGCGCCGCCGGCCGCGACATGGGGAGGTACCAGTGATCGCCATCGAGCTGATGGAGACGGCGTCCTCGACCGCCGCCCACCTGCTCTCCACCCTGGCGTCGACTCCACTCGCCGAGCCGGCGCCGAAGGGCATCGACACCGAGGGTGTCGTCACCTTCTTCGCCAGCAAGATCGCGCCGATCCTGCTCGCCGTCCTGGGCGTCATCTTCATCGGCCGGGCCAGCCGCGGCGAGATCTCCAAGGTGCTGACCAGTTCCGCGATCGCCATCGTCGGCCTGGCGTTCATCGCCGGAGCGGCCACGCTGTTCTTCATCGGCGACTACCTGATCGACCTGATCTTCGAATAGGCGCGGGCTCGACATGCGGCTGCGCACCGACGACGACATCTACCGGGCTCGCCTGGTCTACCTCGGGCCGCCCGGCTACACCCTTCCGGTCCACCTCCCGTACGCCCAGTACGGGCTGTTCATGCTGCTCGTCCCCCTCTACATGTTCATCCACTGGCTGTTCACGCTGAAGGTGGAGCTCTTCCCGGCCTGGGAGATCGCGCTCGCCATCGTGACCACCTCGTTCGTCTTCCGGTACGTCGACCCGGACCGGCCGGCGCGGATGGTGATCCGCACCGCGCTGACCGACTGGCGGCGCACCCGGGAGCCGGCCACCGAGCAGCGCGATCCCCGCCTGGTCGGCAGCCGGATCAGGATCCGGGAGGAACTGGCATGACCGGGCAGTCGTACGACGCGGGTGAGGCGATCGCATGAGCCGCTCTTCCACGCCGGGTTCCCCGGCCGGGCGTCCGGCCGCCCCACCCGGTAACCGTGCGCGATCGTTCGACTACGCGGACGACCGCGAGCCGGACGAGGCCGCCCTCGACCCGGCGCTGGTGCCCGCCCCGGGCCACGGCGGGGTGGGCGTCTTCCAGGCGCCCCGCCCCGTGCAGCGCCGGGCCGCCACCGAGCCCGCCTCCGCACCGTCC